>JAPLGR010000285.1 GCA_026390045.1 Chloroflexota bacterium
GTGGCCGCGGGTGTCACGGAGGCCGACTTCCGCTCTCAGTTCGAGGCCCAGCTGTACCAAGACCGCCTTGAGCAGGCCCTGCAGGCCGTAGTGACTCACGAGCAGGAGCAGGTGCACGCGCGGCACATCCTGGTCGCCGACGAGGCATCGGCCAACGACGTCCTCGCTCAACTCGCGGACGGGAAGACCTGGGAGGAGCTGGCCGCCGTCGTGTCGCTCGACACGTCCAACAAGGACCAGGGCGGCGACCTGGGATGGTTCGGGCGAGGCGCCATGGTCCAGGAGTTCGAGGATGCGGCTTTCGCGGCGGCCGTCGGCGAGACCGTTGGACCCGTGAAGACCGATTTCGGGTGGCACCTGATCCAGGTCCTCGGGCATGAGATGCGCCCCCTGGAGGACGCCGCGTACCAAAGCGCCCGGGAGAACGCCCTCTCCCTGTGGCTGGTCGATGCAACAACTGGCGAAGGGGTAGTGATCCCCGACAACTGGATGGACTACATGCCGAAGGAGCAAGCCGGCAGCACGCCTAGTGCCTAACACGGCACGGGAGGCCCCTGAAAGGGCCTCCCGTTTTGTTCTCTCCTGTCCTCGCGGGCGAAACCCGGCAGAATGTCCCCTTGAAAGCTGGGCTGAGCAGAAGATATACTGAGCCCAGCGGACCCCGTATGAAGCTAGACAAGCTGCTGCGAGAGCTGCCCGATGATCTGACCCCGGCGGACCGGGAGCTGATCCAGCGGGCCTACAAGGTGGCGGAGCAAGCGCACGCCAACCAGACCCGCGCCTCTGGCGAGCCTTACGTCACGCACTGCGTCGCGGTCGCGGCCATCCTCGCCGAGCTTGATGCCCCGGTCCCCGTCATCGTCGCTGGCCTCCTGCACGACACCGTCGAAGACACACTGGTCACGCTTGCCCGGCTCCGGGAGGACTTCGGGGCCGAGGTTGCCTCGCTGGTGGATGGCGTCACCAAGCTCACGCAGCTCCCCCGGGTGAGCGCGCACGACGGCCGGCCGAAACGCGAGCGCCCGACGAAGAGCGAGCTGGCGAAGGAGACGCTGCGCAAGACATTCCTGGCCATGGGCGACGACGTGCGCGTCGTGGTCATCAAGCTCGCCGACCGGCTGCACAACATGCGCACTTTGGGCCATCTTCCGCCCGAGAAGCGCCAGCGGATTGCGCGTGAGACGCTGGAGATCTTCGCCCCGCTGGCCAACCGCCTCGGGATCTGGCAGATGAAGTGGGAGCTGGAGGACCTGAGCTTCCGCTATGTCGAGCCGGAGAAGTACAAGGAGATCGCCGAGCGGGTCGCGCCGGCCCGGACCGATCGCGAGTCGGAGCTCACGACGATCAGCCGGAAGGTGCAGAAGGTGCTGAAGACAGGGGGGCTGGAGGCGAATGTCGACGGGCGCCCCAAGCACCTGTACTCGATCTTCCGCAAGATGGAGCGGAAGGGCGTCCCGTTTGAAGGCGTGTTCGATGTGCGCGGAGTGCGGGTCGTGGTGCCTTCGGAGACTGACTGCTACCACGCGCTGGGCCTCATCCATTCCTCTTGGAAGCCGGTCCCTGGAACCTTCGACGACTACATCGCCACACCCAAGGACAACTTCTACCAGTCCCTTCACACCGCCGTGATCTACGACGATGGCCGGACGCTTGAAGTCCAGATCCGCACGCCCGAGATGCACCACAACGCGGAGTTTGGGATCGCCGCTCACTGGCGGTACAAGGAAGGCCGCAAGCGCGACGAAGCCTTCGAGCAGCGCGTCACGTGGCTCCGGCGCTTGATGGAATGGCGCCAGGACGTGGAGGACGCCGGCGACTTCGTCGACGCGATGAAGTCCGACGTCTTCGAGGACCGCGCGTACGTCTTCACGCCCAAGGGCGACATCATCGATTTGCCGGCCAATTCCACCCCGATCGACTTCGCCTACCACGTGCACACGGACATTGGCCACCGTTGCCGTGGCGCCAAGGTCAACGGGAAGCTGGTGACGCTTGACTACCGGCTACAGACAGGCGACTCGGTAGAGATCCTGACCGCCAAGCGCGGGGGCCCCAGCCGCGATTGGCTCAACCCGACGCTCGAGATGGTACGCAGCGAACGCGCCCGGGGCAAGATCCGCCAGTGGTTCAAGCGGCAGAACCGCGAGCAGAATGTCTCGCACGGTCGCCAGCTGCTGGAGAAGGAGCTCCACCGTTTGGGGCTCGACGACGTGTCATTTGAGCAGGTGGCGCGCGACTTGGGCTATGCTGCGGTGGAGGACCTGCTCGCCGCGGTCGGGTGCGGCGACCTGCACCTGGGCAAGGTGCTGGCTGGGATCGTCGAGCGCGATATGGAGGCACTTGGCCTGCCGCAGCCCGGGGCCGCCATCGATGAACGAGCGACGCGCGACGGTGTGACGGTGCTGGGGCTGACCAGCGTGCTGACGACCATGGCTCGTTGCTGCAAGCCGGTGCCCGGCGATCCGATCATCGGCTACGTCACCCGCGGCCGCGGGGCAACCATCCACCGACGCGACTGCCCCAACGCGCTGCGAATCAAGGACCGCGAGCGGCTCGTCCAGGTTGGGTGGGGGAACGTGCGCCAGACTTACCCGGTCAGCGTCCGCATCCAGGCGTATGACCGCGATGGCCTGATGAGGGATGTCTCTACGCTGGTGAACAATGAGGGCATCAGCATGACATCGGTCAACGCGGCGACGAAGAACAGCCTGGCCACGTTTGACCTGATCATGGGGATTACCGACCTCTCCCAGTTGAGCCGTGTGCTCAATCGGCTGGAGGCGCTCCCGAACGTGCTCGAGGCAAGGCGCCTGCGGCCGGGGTAGGTAGTGGCGCGATGGTATAATCCGCCGCTGCCCTCGGGGACTTGCGGCTTGGAGACGTCATCCTGGGCGTTCGCAAACCGGGGGAGGACGATTGGTCGTTTGCCGTTCCCTGTTCATCCTTCCTTGTGCTGAGTGAATCATGCCGAACGAGCCAAGCCCTTCTGACCCTGCCAGCCGGCGCCTTTCGCTCAACTGGTCGCTGAGCCTGGGTCTGACGCTGTTGGGGTTTGCAGTGTCTGCCTACCTGACCTGGATCAAGTTGACCGGCAATACGGCAGCCTGTGGCCCGGTTGGTAACTGTGAGTCCGTGAACAACAGCCGCTACGCCGCCATCGGCGGGGTGCCGATCGCGCTCCTCGGCGCGCTGGGATACCTGGCGTTGCTGGCTGCCCTGGTCGTCGAGGCGCGCTGGCAGTCACTCTCGGGGACCGCACGGCTGGCCGTATTCGGTGTTAGCCTTGTCGGAACCCTCTACTCTGGCTACCTGACCTACGTCGAGGTGGCCGTGCTCAGAGCCATCTGTCCGTACTGTGTCGTCTCTGCCATTGCCATGACTTTGATCCTGGTCCTGTGCGTCCTGCGCCTGCGGTCGGCCGAGGCCGAAGCGTAGAAGGAGAATGCAGTCATGCCCCGGATTCGTTGTCGCTACGTCGATTGTGTGTTTCTGGAAAACGGATACTGCGGCGCGGCGGCGGTGGAGATCGATCCGGATGAGGGCTGCCTGACGTACTCGCACGTCGACGATGTGCCGGCGGACGAGGAATGGGACGAAGAGGACATGGAGGAGCTCTGGGAAGAGGAAGACGATGAGCTCTACTCCGAAGAGGAAGAGGAGGAAGATACCTGGGAGGACGAGGAGGTATAGCCTCCTCACCTAGTGGTCAGCAACGAAAGCGGCGCTTCCGAAGGGAAGCGCCGCTCTGTATCTCCGGGCGGGCGAGAGCTACTTGATACGCTGCCGCAGCGTGCGGGCCAGGATGTCCTCCTGGACCCGGCGGGTGGGCTTGCTCTTCGCGGCGGACGGTTTCTCGTCGTTGGGGACGGTAGCCGCGGGCTCCGGCGATTCGGTGCCTGCCATCGCCCTGCGCAGGGCAAGCTCCATCGCCGATGGGACTGCTTCGGGCGCCTCTTCGGGCTCCGGTTCGACGGCTTCGGGCGCCTGCTTCATGGTCAGACGGATCTGACGCTTGGCGCGATCGACCTCTAGCACAGTCACCGAAACCTTGTCGCCCTCTTTTGCGATCTGCGCCGGATTGGCCACGTAATCGTTGCTCATCTCGCTGACGTGCACCAGGCCGGGCCGCTCGGCTCCGACGTCGACGAACGCCCCGAAGTTCTCAAGCTTGACGACCGTTCCGTCGATCCGCAGCCCCGGCTTGAGATCAGCCCACTTGAGCAGCACGGGGCGGACCATCGTCAGCTCCACGCGACCTGAGGCAGGGTCGACCTTCGAGACCCACACCTGGACGGCCTGCCCAACGGCCACGACGTCCTCGACGCGATTGACGCGTTCCTTGCGAAGGTTGGAGATGTGAACCAGCCCATCGCGTTCGGCGCCGATGTTGACAAACGCGCCGAACAGCTCAACTTTGGTCACTGTGCCCTGGAGCTCCTGCCCGACCTGAAGCTCCTCCAGGCTGCGGCGTGGTGCCGCGCCATCAGGTCCTTCCACTGCACACCTTCCTGGGTTTGAATTCCGCTTGGGGAAGCAAGCAGGTGCGATTATAACACGCACCCGGGGCTACTGATTCGGAGTGGTCTCAGGCTCCTCCGCCCGGGCGCGTCGGGCGAGAATGTACCAGCGCTCGATGCCTCCGAAACGGTCACTCGGGTCCACCATCGGGCCGAGGGCAACACCCTGCATCTGGGCAGACACCGCAGTGGTGAACACCGGATGGTAGAGGAACAGGGACGGCGTCTGATCTTGGAACCGGTACTGGAAGCTTCGGTACAGCTCAGACCTCGTCGTCAGGTCGGGTGTTGTCCTGGCTTGCTCGAGCCAGATGCTCGTGTTCCGGTCGCTGAAGCCGCTGTAGTTCTGACCGGCCTCGGCTTGGGAGTCGTGCCAGAACGGGTAAGGATCGGGGTCGGGATACCGCGAGAGGTCGAGATCCGTGAGGACGGCCTCGAAGTCCCGCGGCTCGAGGTAGTCGCTCAGCAACGTTGAGGCCGGGACGGCCTTGAGGGTCACGACGACGCCGATGCGCCCCCAGTACTCCTGGAGGGCCTGGGCGATTGCGGCATGGACAGCATCGTCGGCGTGCACAAGCGTGAAGGCCAGCGGCAGCTCCTCGCTGGCGCGGATGTACTCCGGCGATCCCTCGACGGCTCCAACGGGCACCGCCCAGCCTGCTGCATCCAGCAACGAGGCGGCGCGCTCCGGGTCGAACGGCAGCGGTGCCAATGCCTCCGCGTAAGCCCACGTGCCAGGAAGTACGGGCCCCGTTGCCACGACGGCCTGCCCACCGAGGAAACGGTCGATGATGGATTGCCGGTTCACCGCCAGGAGCAGCGCCTGGCGAACGCTCTTGTCTCCCAGGAACGTCTTCTCGGGATGCTTGGTGTTCAGGAAGACCACGCCCGCGCTTGGGAGCCGCGCGGAATAGGTGTTCATCTCGGGATCAGCGAGGAGAAGCTGCAGCGTCTCACCGGAGGGTCCGGCGATCCCCTGCACGCCGCCTGCTTCGTAGGCCTGGAGCGCCTCGTCCTGCGTGTCGAAGAAGAGCAAATCGACGCGCTCCAGGTATGGAGGCTGGCCGTAGTAGTCGTCGAACGCGGCCAGGCTGACGCGCTTCATCACCCCGTCCTCGACCTCGAAGGAAACGAAACGGAAGGGTCCGGTGCCAATCGGCTGAAGGTTGACCGGGTGGTTCACCAGATCCCCTGCCGAGACTCCCCTCAACAAGTGATCCGGCAGCAAGCCCACCGACAGGTAGTCCAAGAAGGGGGAAAACGCCTCCGGCAGCTTGAACTGGACGGTTCGATCATCAAGGCGGGTCAGGCTGATCTGCTCCCACATGGCGCGCAGATCGGCCCGGCCGGGGTAGTCTGCATCCTGAAGCTTGGAGAAAGTGTAGATGACGTCGTCTGAGGTCACCGCAACCCCGTCGTGCCACACGGCATCGGCACGGAGCGTGACTGTGTATGTCAGTCCGTCGGCGGAGATGGCCCAATTCTCCGCCAGATCCGGCTCAGGCACTCCCTGCTCATTGAAACGGACGAGACCGGTATACAGCAGCCGGTTGATGTCCCTGTCCACCTGGTTGAATCCGTCGAGCACGGGGTTGAGGCGCATCGGGGACCCGATGACCGCCTCGGCATAAGTGCCCCCACGCACGGGTTCAGGCGACGCCTGATCGGGGCCCGGCACCTGAGTCAGCAGGAGCGCGGCGATCAGGATGAGGCCGCCTAGGGCGATGATCAGCTGCCAGCGCAGTCTTCCCATGGGTGGGGGCGGGGGCGCAGGGAGGGCGGGCCCCTAGGTCACCAGGACAACGCTCGCCAACGTGATCGCGAAGAACACGATGCTGAGGATGATTGTGAGATTGAACAGCAACCGCTCAATGCCGCGGCGTGCGTGATAACCGTAGCCGCCGTAGTCGCCGCCGCCCAGGCCGCCGAGCCCAGCCCCGCGGCTTTGGAGCACGATAATGACGATCAGCGTGATCGACAGGACAATGATGGCCAGATCCAGATACGTCCGCACGGTGCCTCCTGCAGGGGAACCTAACTTAGGCATTATACCAACCTTCCAGCCGTCTCCCAATCGCTGGGCCGGTGCTTGTGGCGACCGGCCTGCAGGCAAGCCATCAGCGGACGGGCCGTCCTGGCCGGCCTGGCACACGCTGGGACACGCGAGGTTCCTGAGACACCCGGACTCGGGGGGGGGAAGGGGCGCAAGCGAGGGCTGCACTACGCTGCTAGGCGGCCGGCGGGGACGCCTCCAGTGAGTCATGCAGGTAGGCTTCGATGAATCCGTCCAGGTTGCCATCCAGGACGGCAGTCGTGTTCCCACTCTCGTGACCGGTGCGATGATCCTTGACCATCTGGTAGGGATGCAGGACGTACGAGCGGATCTGGCTTCCCCATTCGGCCTTGACGTGCTTACCCTTGAGCCGGGCGAGATCGTCCTCCTGCTTCTGCCGCTGCACGTCCACCAGTCGCGCGCGCAGCACCCTCAAGGCGTTCTCGCGGTTCTGAGTCTGCGAGCGCTCGTTTTGGCACGTGACGACGAGCCCGGTGGGAATGTGGGTGATGCGGATGGCCGTCTCGTTCTTCTGGACATTCTGACCGCCGGCGCCGGCCGAGCGGTACGTGTCGATCTTGATGTCCGCCGGGTTGATGACCAGCTCCTCGGCAGCATGGACCTGCGGATAGACCTCGACCAGCGCAAAGGACGTGTGCCGGCGGTGGGCGGAGTCGAAGGGAGAGAGCCGGACCAGGCGGTGCACGCCGCGCTCGGCGCGAAGGTAGCCAAAGGCGTACTCGCCGTTGACGGCCAGCGTGACGCTCTTGATGCCCGCTTCCTCACCCTCACTCGTGTCGAGCAGCTCGGTGTCGTACTGGTGGCCTTCCGCCCATCGCATGTACATGCGGAGCAGCATCGCCGCCCAGTCCTGCGAGTCCGTCCCGCCGGCGCCGGCATGAATCGAGAGGATGGCATCGTCTGCGTCATAGGGGCCGGAGAGCAGGGCGCGGAACTCTCGCTGTCCGAGGTCAGTGCGCAGCGCGGCGGTTTCGGCCGTCAACTCGTCCCGCAGGCTCTCATCGCCCAGGGAGGCGAGCTCGATGGTCTCTGCAAGCCGCTTCTCCAGGCCCCGCCATGCGTCAAGCTCGGAGCGTGTCTGCGCGATGCGACGCATGATCTTCTGCGCCTGCTCAGGATCATCCCACAGCGTCGGGGATTCGGACTGTCGTTCGAGTTGGGTGAGCTCGACCTGGAGT
>JAPLGR010000100.1 GCA_026390045.1 Chloroflexota bacterium
AGGGCATTCACGGCGTCGGGCTGGCCAGAGCCCCGGAGGTCGGCGTGGCCGTTCGCGTCGGCGTGGGTGTGCGCGTCGGCTGCGGCGTCAGCCACCTCCACCACCACGGCGTGGCAGTCGGGACGCGCGTAAGCGTCGGCGTCGTTGTCGGCGTGCGGAAGGGAGTTGGCGTGATGATGGCTTCCGGCGGATAGATTAGCAGCATCGCCTCGAGCCAGGGCAATCCATCCGTGTGCGCGAACTCGCTGAACCGCGCCCCCGGATAGTACGTCCGCCAGTTGGCCATCGCCGGGAGCCGATGGAAGCCTGCATCTTCCGCCAATTCCGTGAAATCCACGTAATATCCGGTCGGCAACTGCGGCTTCGGGGCTCCGCCCGAATCGTAGACCGAGGGGGTTCCCAGGTAGCGCGCCTCGAAGTTCCACGGCCTGGCGCGTAGCGGCTCGCCCAGGCTGCCATCCTGACGAACCGTCCGCACATACACGCGCCAGTAGGTCTCTCCACCGAAGTCCTCGCGGACGACTTCCACCCACCCGGCCTGAGTCGCCGCCGGATTGAATGTGAACGCGCGGCCGGTGTACAGCCAGTCCTCATAGGCAAACCCTGGAGGGAGCGGATCGTTCATCCCAACGAACGCGTTCTCCAGAGTCCCCAGGAAGTCCCATCCGGTTGCGGCGGCGACCGAGAGGCGCAGGTCGGCAAAGTCGAGGTCAACGCCTTGGACGAGGGAAGCCATCGGCGCGCTGATGCCCTGAAGGTCGACGAGGGTTAGCCTCGATCCCTGCGGAAGCACCGTCACGGTTGCTGCGGCGGATCCTTCAGAGGTCACAGCAGGCAAGGAGACTCCGCCAGCGGGTGCCCAGTCGAGGCTGGACACGTTCCCACTCAGGGCAAGGCCGGCGGGGAGCGCTTCCGCCCGAGTCATCGAGTAGGCAATTACCTGCTCCTGCGTGGGAGAAACGAGAACAGCCAGAAGCACCCCGCCGTCGGGAGACCACGCAGCTTCCTCTCCCGGCCCGAGGACCTGTGCGGCCTGCTCCGCCCTCGCCAGATCCTGAACGAGGATCGTCTGCAGACCATCCTGCCTCCGTGCGTAGGCTAGGAGCGAACCGTCCGGGCTGAACGTAGGATCGGAGTAGGCCGGGCCTATGGATCGCGTCAGATTCACAAACCGCTCGTCCGGATCGTCGAGGTTCGCCAGATAGACGTCCTGCAGCCCGTTCACGTCCGAGACGAATGCGATCCTGCGGCCGGAGACCGGATCCCACGCCGGTGAGATATCCATCCCGGGGTGACTCAAACGGATGTCGGGTTGGTCGCCATCAATGGGATGGATCCAGACGTCAAAATCGCCGTCCTCGGATCCCTCGTACGCAATCCACTTGCCGTCGGGTGACCAGGTCGGATGTCCAGCGTATCCGTGCGTGTTCGTGAGGCGCTGGACGTCCCCGGTGGCGAACTCCAGGACGTACAAGTCCCAGTTGCCTTCCCGCCGGGAGGCGAACGCCACGCGACCCCCCTCGGGGCCGACCGAGGGATCGCGATCGTCCCAATCCCCAAAGGTCAGCTGCGCCGGGGCCGGATCCCCTGGCACGAGAGCCCACAGGTGTGTGCGTCCATCTCTACGACTCGTGAAGACCAGCACCCCATCCGCGGTTGCACGCGTGGCCGCAGGCACCGTCGCCTGCGGGAGGACCGGCTCCGGGCTGGACGTCGCCGCGGAGTCAAGAGGAACCTCACTGCCAGGCGTTGCGGTAACCATCGTCGCTGAGCCGAATCGCGCGATCACCCCGCCGAGGCCGGCAAGACCGAGAATGACGAGCAGCAGAAAGGCGCGAAACGCCCAGCGGCGCAGGCCGCTATGGCGGTCGCCAGAGCGGGTTGCAGAAGGCTCTGAGGGCGGGGGCAACGGGTTGGCCATGGTCTCACAGGAGATTATACCCAGCGGGCAAGTCTCAAGCCCCTAGCCCTGCAAGGGTGATGCCAGAGAAGAAGCAGGACAGGGACTTCGGAGTCCCTGTCTTGCCTGCACGTGCAGTGGGCCACCTTCTGATTGGCCCGATCGGGGTTGGTGGCGGCCCCTAGGCCAAGCTCATGACAGGGGCGTCCTCCCAGCGCGACGACGCGACCGGCGCCGGCAGGTCGAACGTTTCCCCGAACAGAGCCTCATCCCCGCCACGTTTCCGATAGGCCGCGACCAGCGCTTCCGGCGCCAGGAATTGCCGGGCGAAGTACTCCGAGCATTCCTGGAGCTCCGGAAGCAGCATTTCGGGCAGGCCCATGGCCCTCCCGTGTTCGCTGGTCACCAGTGCCCTGAGAAGCTCGCGCGCCAGCGCAAACCGCCGCTCGTATGAAGGCAGGCCGATTCGCACGAAGATGCTCCCGCGCAGATCGGTCAGCCTGGCGAAGGTCGCGTCCCACAGATTGGAGTACATCTCGACCAGGCCAAGGTCAGACTCCAGGACGCGCGGCGGATGGCGCAGAAGGGCTTCCACCGGAACCGGCGGCTCCGCCACCCCGAGGTATTCCACGAGTCCGAGCGCCAGATTCCGCAGAAGCCAGCGGCGCTCTTCCGGAGCAATCAGAATCACGCTACCTGCTCTCGACCGGCGATGTCAGGAGAGGGCCGCAGCCCTTCCAGCGGCGAAGGCAGCTGGAACCGGACCGCCGGGGTCTCGGTTGCCTGGACCGCGCGATAGGCGAGGACAGCAAACTCCGCCCAGCTTCCGGCCTTGAGGCTTGCGAGGCTGGTGCGCAGCTGGGCGCTGAATCCAAGGTCGCACAGCACCGGATCAATGTCGCCGGCGGCAAAAGCCGACACCACCGATGGATCAACGATCGAACGGGCCACGAGATGGTTGAGCGCTTGCATGGACACGGCATCCCTCCCCTTATGCTTTGGGACTCGGTCGCCGGGAAGACAACCTGCAGCGAAGCCACACACTCCGCCGCCCGGCGCCCTCTTCTCGAGAGAATCGAAACCGATCGTGGGATCGAACCTGTCAGGCCCGACTAGTGGCCGCCGCCAGGTCCACCACCCGCAACAACACAGCGCACACCGGTCATGGCATCCTCCTTGATGAACATGGTCTGTGCTCCGTTTCATGCTACAGGGTTCTTCTCAACGGATTCTTTCCCCCGGCGAACAGGAACGGCGCAGCCGGAGCGAGTTGCCGCTGCGCACCCGGGGAAGCCCGTGTCAGGAGATCAGACGAGTGTAGAGATCTCGCAGCTGATCAGGGGGGTCCAGGCCGAGGTCTTCGGACAGCGCGTGAACATAGCGCTGGTAGAGTTCGACAATCTCGTTCCGGCGGCCCATGCGGTGCAGCGCGCGCATCAGCTGCTCGTGAAGGTCATCGCGCAGCGGCTCATGCTCAACGGCTTCGCGCAACAGCTGCGCCGCCCGCGCCACCTGATCACGCGTGAGCGATTCCTCGGCCCCGGCAACCAGCAGATCAATGTACCGTGATTGGAGCTGCCGTCGGCGCAGCATCACCCACGCCGAGTCCGACTCTGGCAGAAAGGCCCCGCCATACGAGTTCACGGCTTCGGTTAAGGCGAACATTCGCCTCGGATCGCCGATCGGCAGCCGCTCGGCGATGGCTGCCGATCGCTCAAAGCGCCGCACGTCATACTCCAGCGCTCGAGATGGCTGCAGCGAGTAGGCCGATCCATCCAGCGTCACGCTGTCCTTCCCGAGCAGCTGGCGCAGCTGATAGACCGCCATGTGTAGATTGGCGGTCTGGCGACCCGGTGAGTGCTCTGGCCAGAAGGCTTCCACCAAGACGTCCCGGTCGACGGGGCCGGCATCAAGCATGTAGAACGCCACTTCGCGCGCCATGGGCTTGAGGCCATCCGACTGCCTGCCGGCCACCCGGATGGTCGATTGCCCGAGGGCCAGGAACTCGATGGGCGCCTCCTGGACCTCGACCCGCGCCTGCGGATCGTATTGGTGCGCTTGGGCCTCCATCAGGCG
>JAPLGR010000424.1 GCA_026390045.1 Chloroflexota bacterium
AGCCACACTCAGGTCCGTTCGATCGAACGGCTGGCGCCGCTGCCCAAGAAGCGATTTGCTGCCACGGAACGATTCGCCCGCGCGGGCCTTCTCACCGGGACATGCCTGATGCCCGTGCTGCCGGGGATCAGCGATGATGACGCCACCCTCGAGTCGGTCGTGCGGTGGACCGCCGATCACGGCGGGCGATTCGTTCTGGTCGGCGCGTTGACCCTCGCCGATCAGCAGCGCGAGTACTTCACCGGCGTCCTCGAGGAGCGATTCGCGCACTTGCGCAGCCTGTATCGATCTCTATATCCGACGGGCAGCTACGCCCCCGCCGGCGACTACAACCTGCGTCTCGGGCGACGCGTGCACGAGCTCTGCATCCGTCATGGGCTTGCGGATCGAATTCCGAGGCCCGTCATCCCCAGCGACCGGCGCGCGCTCAACAAGCGCGTCGTTGAGCGGCTCGCCAATCAGGCCTATGCGCTCGAACTGGAAAGCGCCCCGGCCCAACGCGTGTGGGCGTACCGCAAGGCGGCCTGGGCAATCGAGGAGTTGGAGCAGGATCTTGGGCTAGTGTCCCGGGAACTTGGTCTCAGGGGGCTGCAGAGCATCCCTGGTGTCGGGCCGCATCTCGCGTCCGAAATGCAATCGTTGGTGGTGGAGATCGCGACCGCCGACCTTCGCGCCCACACGACGCCGGCGTAGCCAATCAGCCTGGAGACGCTGCGCAACACTGGGGAATTGCACGACAGGACGGTGGTGCGGGGCGGCGGTTAGGCGACCCCAGGGGGAACCGGAGAAGGCTCGAGGAATGACGCCTCACCCGACGGTGAACCGGCGTATGCTCCACGATACTTCTCCGGCAGCAGCGCGGCGATCTGATACATCACCTCATCGGCAAGCACCTGACGCCGCTCGGCGGTCCACCTGCCGTCCGCACGCACGCGCAGCAGGGGACCGACCCGGATGTGGAAGTCCGTCCGGCGCAGACGCCTGAGGTTCGACCAGATCCGTTCGTGGCCGAAGAACGCGATCGGCAGGATCGGCGCAGGCGTGTGCGCCGCCAGCAGGCCGATGCCCGGCTTGGCGCGGCGCAGACAGCCGTCTCCGCTGCGCGTCCCTTCCGGCGCGATGGCGACGATCATGCCCGCATTGAGCGCCTCCAGGACGCGCCGAATGGCAACCACATCCGCTTCGCCGCGCCGGACAGGGATTGCCCCCCACAGGTTGAACAGCATGCCCATCACGGGGCTATCCCAGGTCTCGGCTTTGGCTAGCCCGGTGACCTGCCTGGGCTGAAGATGCGAGAGGACAAGAGGGATTTCCAGGAAGTTGACGTGATTGGCGACCAAGAGCAGCGGGCCCTGCAACGGGATCCGAGGCACATCCCGGTCGTCGACGCGGCATGCCATCCGCGACAGCCTCCAGGCGGTGCCATTGACCGCCCAGCGGGCTGCGCGCGTTCTAATCCCCGGCTGCACTCAACACCTCGAGCTGCGCTGGGAGAAGCTCGGCCGTCAGTTCATGCCCGTCCACGCACAGCGTCTCGCCATCAGCGTGCGCCGGCAGGACACCCTCCTCCGCGATCACATGGACGTGGCGGCAGCGAGCGACGGAGATGGCCGGCTGACCTTCCTGGTCCCCCTTGAGGAAGTGAGGGATCAGGCTGAGGATGCGGCCCCGTGTCACCTGCCCGGCAATGCAAACATCAAACTGGCCATCTCCCGGGTCGCCCTTCGGCGCCATGTGGCAGCCCCCGCCCATGCGCCGTCCGTTCATCACCGAGACCATCAGCGTCTCTTGCACGCGCGCCTGTCCGTCGAGTTCGATGCGCAGGCGCGGCCCATGATCGTAGACGCTGATCGTCTTCAGCGCCGCGACGAGGTAGGAGGCGAATCCACTCAGGGGCGCGAGCTTGAGAGCCTCGAATCCGACCACGGCATCGAAGCCGATGCCGATGCCATTGCCGAAGTAGCGTCCTTGCGGATACAGCCCGCCCGTCACACGTCCGACATCGATCCGCCGCCTGTGGCCGGAAAGGACAGCCCGGCAGCCTTCAGCCACGCCAGGAAGAACACCCATCCCGAACGCGAAATCGTTTCCCCGACCGACAGCGATGAGGCCCATGGCGGGTCGCTGCGGCTGCGGGATCTGCATCAGCCCGTTGAGCACCTCGTTGGCGGTGCCGTCGCCCCCAATCGCCACGACGACTTCCCATCCATCGCTCGCCGCGCGGGCCGCCAGTTCGGCCGCATGCCAAGGCCTCTCGGTGCGTACCACCTGGAAGGTGATCACGTCTCCGCGGAGTTGCTCTGAAACCGGGTCGACCGCGCGCTCACCCGCACCCCGGCCGGAAATCGGATTGGCGATCAGCAGGCAACGCATCACACACACTCCTAGAGTTGTTCTCCAGATCTCCGACCGCGTCTGCACGGCGGGAGTCTCACTTCGCGCCTTCGAGCTCAGGCAGAAACTCAAGGTGACTGTCCGAAGCGCGCGACCGATCGGCATACTCCCCTCGGTAGTGGTCGGGCAGCAGCGATGCGATCTGATACATGATCTGATCGGCGATCGCCTGCCGCGTCTCCGACGTCACGCGCCCGTTCACCGGCCGCACGCGAAACGGCCGGCCGATAACGACGCGGAAATCTGTGCGCCGGAGCCGCGCCATGTTGCGCCAGAGGTATTCATAGCCGTGCAGGCCCACCGGGAGGACCGGTGCACTGGTGCGCAGCGCGAGCAGGGCTACGCCGGGCTGACCGCGCTTCAGTTGCCCGGTGCCGCTGCGCGTCCCCTCCGGCGCCATCACCATGATCTTCCCATCTTCGAGGGCCTTGAGCGCTAGGCGGAACGCGTCCACATCTGCTTCCCCCCGGCGCAAGGGAATCGCTCCCCACATGTCGAACAGCCGTCGGACGAACGCGTTTCGCCACCACTCTACCTTGGCGAAGCCCGTCACCGGTCGCGGCCTGAGCCGAACGAACATCAGCGGGGTTTCAATGAAGTTGATGTGATTGACCACAATGATGAGGGGACCGCGCCAAGGGATACGCTTGAGCTGTTCCTCGTCCACGCGACAAACCAGGCCGGTGAGCAGCCGGATGGCGCCGTTGACCAGACGTTCGATCCACCCCATATGTACAACCCCTGGCCGGCGCCCGCGTTCTGGCGAGTTTGATGCCCGATGGTATCACGTTCCTAGCGGCCGGGAGGCGCCAGGGTTCCCTACGGAGAGGCCGCCGTGGGGATGGGCGTCGGCGTGAGCGGCGATGCATCCACCACAACCAGAACGTACACCTCGTCGCCGAACAGCGTCCCGTCCGGCGCCTGGGCACGCCAGCGGCTGATGAACTCGCCCTCCTCCTGAGGTGCCGTCAGCTGGACCTGCCAGACAGCCTGCCCGCCTGCAACTGCCGGGTAGAGCGCCAGCGCGCCCGGACCTTCGATCCGGCTGTCTCCGATCTGCACCAGGCGGTGCTCGGGACCCCACGCGCACTCACCCCGATTGAGGACGAGCCAGCGCTTGTCCAGTGCTGCACCGGGCAGGACCTCCGTCCCGTCTGGCAGGGTCAGGTCCTCCATAAACTGGGCATCGTTGACACAGAACGCCGTTGATGTGGGAGGCAACGGGATGGGAGCCTCCGTCGGCGCAAGGGCGGGCTCGACTTGGAGGACAACGGTTGCTGCAGCGGTGGGCTGCGGAGTCGCCGGGCTCGGACCCACCGAGCACCCGGTGAGGAGGGCTGAGCCGAAGGTGACCGTCAGGAGCAAACGAGCCGGCCCATTCATCACCGCCCGATTATAGACCGAGCGCATGGCGGCGCCTCGCGCGCGAGGTCACCTACATCCTCCGGAGAGTCCGGCCTTCCCGGAGCCCCCGACCTTCGCAGGGGGCTGGCATCACACGGACCCGTTGCACAGCGGTGATTCAAGAGTACAGTGTGCAAACGATACGCCTCCGCGCGGTTTGCTCGGCCATTCCTGGTCTGCGACGAAAGGGGATCGCCATGCCCGTTGCTCTGCGCAGGGTCTCTCTCCACCTGACGATCTCCGTCTGCACACTGGCTTTCGCGCAGTTGGGTTGCACACTCATCGCTGGAGAGACGCCGGCTCCAACGACTGCTGCAATCCAACTTCCCACTCCGGTCACAGCCAGCGCGCCCATCACGCCGCCCGCCACAACGACTGAGGTACCAAGCCTGCCAGATCAGCCGCTCTCTTCGTCTGGCCCCTGGTACGTAGTCGCCTCCGATGACGCACTGTGGGCCCTCAACGCTGACGGCTCCGGGCTGACGTCGCTATGGAACATCTACGCTGAGAACCTCAACATTGATGAGCTGATCCTGTGGCCGGCGCCGCTCGGCGGGCGCGTGGCGATCATCCAGATCGACAAGCGCTTTGAGCAGACGGCGCCGGTACTCAAGCTCCTGGAGCTTCCCTCGGGAGAGATCCGGACCATCGCCAACTTGCTGCCGCGCGAGGTCGGCGGCGCAGAGCCGGAACAGGTCTGGGCAGCGGTGGGTTTGCTGAATCACCTTGCCTGGTCCTCGGATGGCCGCCTGCTGGCTTTCAACGCTGCGATCGACGGTCCATCGGCCGACGTCTATGTCTACGACACCAACACGGGCGAGATTGCACGGTTGACGGACGGTGCCGATCAGTCGACGGATCTGGCCTGGTCGCCAGACGACAAATACATCGTCCACGGCGTCGCCAGGAGTCTGTACTACGGCTACTCAGGCCTGGGCTACGGCATGCTTGGTGCGTGGGCGGCGCTGCCGGATCCAGCCAAGCCGTCCGTCCATCTCTTTGACCACGCCTTCCTGGGCTACGAGCGGATCCTGGGCTGGTTGAATGACGGCACGTACCTTGGTGACTCTCTGGATGGTGAAAGCCTCGGCAACTGCGGCAGCTTCAACCTGCGCACGGTGGACATCCAAGATGGCGAAGGACCGGTCCTGCTCGCGGGGCACTACAGCCTGCGGGCGTTCGACCCGGAGTCGGGAATGATGCTGCTCGTCCTTTCGTCGACTCTCCAGGACTTCGACTGCGGCACCAGTCTGGAAACCGGTGTGTACCTATTCAACGTCACAAGCCGAGAGGCGCACCTGCTGCCCGACGTTCTTCCAGACACGATCCAAAGTGTGACGTGGAGCCGCGAGGCTGGTCTCTTCTTCCTTGGCGGAGGCGACGAACTGGTGACCGTCGATCCTACCGGAGGCGTGGCACGCTATCCATCGCCTGAGGACCTCCGGGACACCCAGCCCGTCGTCGGGCCTACCGGCGACATCTGGGCGCTGAGCTCTGGCTCTTTGCCACAGAG
>JAPLGR010000663.1 GCA_026390045.1 Chloroflexota bacterium
CTCGATGGCGACCGTCACGTAGCCAAGGCACTCAAGCTCGCTGCGCACGCGGCTCTGTCGGAGAAGACGATGTACGTCCTGGGAGTTCTGCGGGTGCGCCCCGAAGAGACTCGGGTAGTCCTGGATGTACGCCATGTTCAGCATGGATGAGACGGACATGATGGTCGGCCGGTAGTTGCTCAGGCTCCCGCGGGCCACATAGAAGCCCATCTCCTCCAGAGACTGGAGGAAGGGCGAGTTGTCATAGCCATAGATGTCCCTAAGCACATCATCGCGCGTGTAGGAATCCATGACTACTACGTAGACGTCCGGCAAGGGCTGGCCGTCCGGGGGCTGAAGCGTACAGTCCATCCCGGTCGTCCGCACGCCACCCAGCGCATTGGCTTCATAGATCCCGATGGACACAAGCGGGAACGCCACTGCAATGACGGACACCAGATTCAGCACGCGGTTGAGCCCAGCGGTCTCCCGTGTCCGTGCAACCCACACGACGCCGATCCCCACGAGCACCGCACACGCAGGGATCAGATAGCGGTGCCGGACTACTGTCTCCCCCGACAGCCCCGCTGCCTTGAGACCATCGTACAGGCGGCCATAGCTGAGCAATACCACCAGCAGCAAGCTGGCGATCGCTGCGGCATGGTCCGATCTCCGGAAGACCAGCCGCACTCCAAGGTAAGTCAGGACGCCCAGCAGAAGGGAGGCCACGATCATGCGAAAGCCCTGGGACAGCGGGACCTGGTCGACATTGGCAGCCAGCATCGACAGGGCGGGGAAGATCGCAAACAGAAGAGGGTGAAACCAGAACGGACGATGGGGCTTGCTCATGCCTAGCGAGAGCCTCCCGGCGGCAATTCGGCCCATCACCCGTATCGGATCGCCTCCCGGACCGGGGGCGGCACCCGCGCATCGGCCGTTGCAGGCAAGTATACAACCCGCGGCTCGGGCCGCCAGAGTACGCGTCCGTTGCCCCAGAAGCCGCCGGGAGGCTAAGTCCGACCTGGTTTGAAGGCTGACGCCTGCTTTTGACGCCGCCGGACCACCGGCTTATACTTGCTTGGAGACGATCCGCCGCGCCCCCTGCCCTTGGGGGCGCCTCTCTCGCGAGATGGCCTCTCCTGCGCCCACCGGCAGTGGCCGTCCGCACAGGGAAAGCTCTCACTCACGAACACTCTCTTCCATATCACAGGAGGATCAGGCATGCCCACAAAGACTAAGAAGAAGGCCGCGTTCAAGCTAACCTACGCCACGATGTTCAATCCGCCGGAGGAGCTCCACACGCGCTACGACAAGGAGCTGGCCAGGATCAAGGCCTCGCTCGGACAAGAGTACGGCATGATCATCGATGGCAAGGAGATCAAGGCGGCCAGCAAGATCGAGCACCGCTCACCCATCAACCAGGATTGGCTGCTGGCTATCTTTCAGAAGGGGAACGCCGATGACGCCCGCGCCGCTCTGGCGGCCGCGCGCCGGACCTTCCCCAAGTGGTCGCACACCCCCTGGCGCGAGCGCGTCCGGCTGCTGCGCAAGGCCGCTGACCTGATCGATAAGCGCATCTACGAGTTCGGCGTGGTGATGTCGCTCGAGGTCGGCAAGAATCGGATGGAGGCGCTGGGGGACGCGGCCGAATCCGCCGACCTGATCCGCTACTCGTGCGACCAGATGGAGGCCAACAAGGGCTACGTGGTCCGCATGGGCAAGGATCCCCTCAAGGGCTACACCGCCACCAACACCTCGGTTCTGCGTCCTTACGGCGTGTGGGTCGTCATCAGCCCATTTAACTTCCCGTGCGCGCTCACCGCCGGCCCGGCCGGCGCCGCCCTGGTCTCCGGGAACACGCTGGTCATGAAGCCGGCCACTAACACGCCGTGGACGGTCCGCCTGCTGGCCGAGTGCTTCCGCGATGCCGGCATCCCCGATGGCGTGTTCAACTATGTCACCGGTCCGGGGAGCAACATCGGCCAGGAACTGATCGACAACTCCGAGGTCGATGGCATCACCTTCACCGGCTCCTTCGACGTCGGCATGGGCATCATGCGCTCGTTTGCCAACGGGCGCTACGCGCGGCCGACGATCCTCGAGCTCGGCGGCAAGAACCCAACGATCGTCTCGCGCAAGGCGGACCTCGACCAGGCGGCCATCGGCATTCTGCGATCGGCGTTCGGTCTGCAGGGCCAGAAGTGCTCGGCCTGCTCGCGCGTGTTCATCGAGCGCCCGGTCTACCAGAAACTGGTGGACAAGCTCGTCGAGCAGACGAAGAAGCTCGCCGTCGGCGATCCCACCGACCGCAACAACTACATGGGCCCGGTCGTCAACCGCTCCTCCTACAAGGACTTCCAGGATTTCTGTGCCGAACTCGGCAAGTCCGGCAAGTTCCTGACCGGCGGCAAGGTGCTGACGGAAGGAGCGCTGGCCAAGGGTTACTACTGCGCCCCCACGCTGGTCGCCGATCTCCCGCTTGATCACCGGCTGTGGAAGTACGAGATGTTCCTGCCGATTACCACTATCGCCGCAGTGGACAGCCTGGACCAGGCGATGACGCTGGCCAACGACGTCAACTATGGCCTGACGGCGGGGTTCTACGGCAGCGAGAAGGAGGCTGCCTGGTTCTTCGACAAGATCGAGGCCGGTGTGACCTATGCCAACCGCCCGCAGGGCGCGACCACCGGCGCCTGGCCTGGGTTCCAGCCCTTCGGCGGGTGGAAGGGATCGGGCTCATCCGGCAAGAACGGCGGCGGCGTGTACTATGTGCCGCTGTACATGCACGAGCAGATTCAGACCCTGATCAAGTAGTCCGCCCTCGCGCTTGGGCCTGGGGCGATCCCGCCCCAGGCCCAAGCTCTCGATCGAATGACCTTTCGCCTCGGCAGCGCCCTGATCCTGGTCGGTCTCCTTGCACTGGTCGTGTTCCTGTTGGGAATGAGCGT
>JAPLGR010000616.1 GCA_026390045.1 Chloroflexota bacterium
GATGCGTCCAAGGGCGCGCCTGATGTTCTCCACAGAGTTGGCGAACACCACACGCAAGTAGCCTTCCCCGTGGCGGCCAAAGGCCGTGCCCGGCAGCAGCGCCACGTTTGCCCGATCGAGGATCAGATTGGCCAACTGCTCGGAGGGGCGTCCAAGAGCCGTGATGTTCGGGAAGGCATAGATGGCACCCTGGGGCTTGAGGCAGGTCACACCAGGCAGACTGTTCAGGCCGGCTACGAGAACGTCGCGGCGGTCTTGATAGGCGGCCACCATCTCGGCGACCTCGTGCTGCGAAGCACGGATCGCCTCCAAACCGGCATACTGGGTGAAGTGCGCTGTGCACCCGACGGAATGCATCAGGAGCAAATCCACCCGCTCGGCCAGCTCCTCCGGCATGATCCCGTAACCCAATCGCCAGCCGGTCATGGCGTAGGTCTTGGAGAAGCCATCCATGATGACCGTGCGCTCGGCCATGCCGGGCAGGGTGTAGATACTGTGAACGTCCAGCCCATCAAAGACAATCCGGTAGTAGATCTCGTCGGACAGCACCCAGCAGTCGTAGCGTTGAGCGGCTGAAGCAATGTGCCTCAGATCTTCCAGGGGCATGATGCTGCCGGTCGGGTTGCAGGGGGAGTTGAGGATGATCAGTCTGGTCTTCTCACTTACCAGGCGGTCGAAAGCTTCAAGGTCGAAAGAGAACCCCTTGGCCTCCGCTAGTGGCACCGGGACCGGTAGACCGCCCGCCACGCGAATCATGGCCTCGTAGGTGGGAAAGCCCGGGTCAGGGTAGAGCACCTCGTCGCCGGGCTCCACCAAAGCCAATGTTGGGAAGAAGAGATTCGGCTTGGCACCGGGGCTGATGACGACCTGCGACGGGCTGATAGCGACACCCCGGCGCCGGCCAGCATCCTGCGCAATTGACTCGCGCAGTTCGCCTATGCCGCGCGGCGGGTTATAGCGCGTCCGGCCGTCGGTGATCGCCTGGATGCCGGCTCGGCGGATGTGCGCGGGGGTCGGAAAATCCGGCTCGCCAATCTCCAGATGGATGATATCCCGGCCATCAGCTTCTAGTTCCTGGGCGCGCCCCAAGACCCGATAGGCCCCCTCGGCCTTGAGATGTCTGACCCGCTCTGAAAATGCCATGGCGTCAGTCTCCCAACTCCCGAACCAGGGCTGTGTACTCCTCGTCCTTCATGCCAAAGTGTATGTCGTCAGACCCAATGGGGGTATGCCTGGCGGCCCACAAGAAAGGGGGAGTGCCAGCCCCCGATAGTCGGATTCCCCTTGTCCAATAGACGACGTCGGTTTCTGCGCTCCTCCCTGTTGCTGGAGGCTGTGTAGCCTGCACTCGGAACAGCCTCGGGGCCCCACTTATCGGGGTCCCGCAGAACCTTGCGCGCCCAGCACACTCAGAGCCGGGCGGAACCTGCTCGGAAGGACGGGGTAGACCCAACGAGAATGATGTGCGGCTCTGAGGGCCAGTGTACATGGGCGTGCTCTCCCCAATTGAGTCCATCAGTCCTGCTTGCATGCGGGCGGCTGGCTCACGACCTACCTTCGCTCACGCGACTCCGCTTCACTAAGTACTCCTTGGATCCTTGCAACCGCCCCGGGTTGGAGCGGGGACGGCTGGTGTGTGTCCAGAATCATCTTGACTCTCGCGTTCAGAAGCTCTTCGGTGGTCAGACTGCCCTTCTTCTGCCATTGCGGGTACGGATTTCGATCGAGCACGGTTGGGACCCAGGCTTCGGTGCGGCAGAGCGCGGCGGAACTTGGCTGACCGAGAAACGACCCGCCGGGCCCCACCTCCTCGATCAAATCGAGCATGATGGTTTCTGAGCTGACCTGGATGCCACGCATGATCCGTTTGGCCATGCCGATGGTTTCATCCACCAATACCAGGAAGGCCAACGATCCGATATCGGCGCAGTCGAGGAACCCCACGTCGTGAACAAGCGAAGCACCGCTCAGGGCCGAAAGCATCACTTGTAGGGCCGCCTCTGCGCCGGCTTGTGCGTCCACCCGCTTGGCTTCCGAGGCACCCGCCGTTCCCATGAAGGGCAGGCCAAGGAAGCGGGCGATGTCAACCGCGGCGGCAGTGTGCAGGCTGGCCTCCGGCGACCCATAGGCAGGCCGGGCAGTACGCAGGTCCATCATGGAGGGCAAGCCGCCAATCGCCATGGCCGCGCCGGGAGCTTTCAACTGAACGGCCGTCAGCGCCGCCAGGGCGCTCGCCAAGTGCAGCACCAACGCTGCTGCCCCGGTGAAGGGCGACTCCAGCCCGACGGTGGGGCCGCCCAGGCAAACGACCGGGATCCCATGCTCCGCGGCCCAGAGCATGTTCGCCAGCGGCGCATCCGCAAGCCTGAGCGGAGATTCGTATGTAGTGAAATACGCAAAACTTGGTTTCTCGACGAGGGCCTGTTCGCTCCCCGCGACCACCACTGCCATGCGGTGGATGTCTTCAAGCGTATCGGTAGAGTTGGCCCAGGCCACAATTGGCTTGGATGTATTCGCCAGCTCCTCAGCAAACTCGTAGACCGATGAAAGCGCGGGAGTGACGTCGTCGAACAAGCTCAGGCCCATGACATAATCGATATTGGGCAGAGCGTCGCAGACCTTGGCCGTCAGGCCTGCATCGCCGCTCCGGGCCTTTCGGCGTTCTCCCGTCTGCGGATCAACGAAGTAGGTACAGGTAGGGCCTGGACCGAAGTGCACCCGGTCAATAGCAACCCGCATTGCGTGTTTCCCCTCCCGCCCCCAGACCGTGAATTCGTGCGGAGTCGTGCCGATCGCCTGCCTCACGAGGTCGGGCGGAATACGCACGATCACACCGTCTACCGTAGCGCCGTTAGCGGCCAGGAGATCGCGGGCAGCCGCGTGGTGGATCTGCATACCCACACGCCCTAGGCATGCCAGGGCAGCGTCGTAGAGTTCTCGGCACTGGTCATCGCTCAATACCCGGAACATGGGGGTGTGGAGTTCAGCCGAATTCGCAATGATCACAGGGACCATCTCCGTTTCTGTTCCACCACGGATGTGGCTGCTCGCGCAGGCAAGGATTCGAACCCCCTCGGCGAGACTAGACGTGCCCGTAGTAGTCCCGGTGCACGACCACCGAGTAGGCATAATCCAGCAAAGTGCCCCAACTGAAAACCGGGATGCCGATCTCCCGCTGCAGGGTGCGGGCGAAGGGCGGGAATCCGGTGCATTCCAGCACCATGGCTCCCATCTTGGGATGCCGGCGGTAGAACTCAGCCGCCACGGCCAGGAATTCAGACTCGGCTCTGGCGTAGTCCGCGGCCGGGGGATCGGTGCGCAAGCCCGCGGTCCAGAGATGATCGAACTCCGCGCAGCGCAGGTCGTCCATGGCACCGCCAATTGCATAGTTCGAGCCGATTCGTATTCCCACCGATTCCAGATGGAGGTCCGTCAGGTACTTTGAGTTCGCCATTAGGATCCCGACCACCTGATTTGCCCCGACGACCTGCTGGGCCAGCGGCACCTGCAGCAAGCTGGACATGAAAACTGGCACCTTGACGCTGGCCGCCACTTCGCGTTGGAACCGCGCAAAGTAGCCGCATTCGGCCGCAATCGCCCGGCAGCCGAACTTCTCCAGTTTTTGGGCCGCCCGGATAAGGGATGGCAGGCACATGATCTTGTTGTCATCCACCACTAGTCTCTTGATATCTACGCCGGTGACCACCTCGTACTGGATCGGGAAGGGGTAGCCGCTAGCATTGCGCACGTCGCCTGGAAAGCCCGGGTAGACGTCGTCCAACAGCAAGACCCCCAGCCCCAGACCGTAGGCTTGCTGGCCTGGGCGGGCTTCAATGCGAGTGATACCGCCATCTCTCATGGTGGTTCTCCCTGGATGATTCGCGTCAGGTGCCCGGCATTGATGTTCCCGCCCGACACCACGCAAACAACCTTCCCCCTGGAAGCCCCTGTCAACGCTGCCGCCAGCGCCACCGCCCCGGCGCCCTCGGCGATGACATGGATGCGCTCCGCCAGCAGCCGGATGGCTGCAGCCACTTCCGCCAGCGGAACAGCCCGAGCCGCATCCAGCAGGCGGCTTGCCAGCGGCCACATCTGTGGAAAGACCGACGGCGCCCCCATACCGGAGACAAAACTGGATTGGTAGGGGACTTCGACCGGCCAGCCTGCAGAAAGCGATGCCGTTAGCGGAGCCGCCGTATCTACCTCCACCGCCTCCAACCGGATTTCGGGCCGGGTGGCCTTCATGCACGCAGCAAGGCCGCAGCTCAGGCCGCCCCCGCCGTACGGGACGAGGACCGTGTTCACATCCGGTAGGTCTTCCAGGATTTCCAGGCCAAGCGTTCCATTGCCAGCCATAACGGCTTCGTCCGCAAACGCGTGGACCAGCCGGCCTTTCATCCCAGCCCAGTCGCCATCCCGCTGTATGGTTTGATAGGTGCCAAACGGCACCCGAATGATGCCGGCACCCTGGCGATGGATGGCTTCCACTTTCACCTCGGGCGCATCCTCCGGGACCACCACCGT
>JAPLGR010000081.1 GCA_026390045.1 Chloroflexota bacterium
CCTTCCTGCCGGAACTGGTCGAAGCCCTGGAGCGGCACGGCGAGCTGCGCCTGGCACTGGAGGTGAAGAACAAGCTGCTGCAGATGAGCCGGGCGACCATCGATCGGCGGCTCCAGCGCGCCCGCAGCAAGCTTCCTCTTCAGGGCCGAACGACCACCAAGCCGGGCAGCCTGCTCAAGAGCGCCATCCCCATCCGCACCTTCGCCGATTGTGACGATGCCCGTCCAGGGTTCCTGGAGATCGACCTGGTGGCCCACTGCGGCGAAACCACCGCCGGCGAGTACCTGCACACCCTGTCCGCCGTGGATATCGATACGCGCTGGTATGAGCCTGTGGCGCTCCCCAACCGCAGCCAGAAGGCCACCTTCGAAGGCATCCGCACCCTTTCGCCATCGCCTGCCCTTTCCGCTCTTGGGCCTCGACTCCGACGGCGGCGGTGAGTTCATCAACTATCACCTGTACCACTACTGCCAGGAAGAACACATCACCTTCACTCGCTCCCGCCCCTTCAAGAAGAACGACCAGGCGTATGTCGAGCAGAAGAACTGGACGCCTGTCCGTCAGACCATCGGTTATGAGCGCTACGATAGCCACCAGGCCCTGGCCCTGCTCCAGTCCATCTACCAGGACCTGCGCCTGTTCGTGAACTTCTTCCAGCCCGTCATGAAACTGCAAAGCAAAGTCAGGCTGGGCAGCAAGGTGCGGAAGAAGTACGATCAGGCTCAGACACCCTATCGGAATGTCATGGCTTCGGACCTAGTAGAACAGAGCGTCAAGCAGGAACTCACCGACGTGTACCTTTCGCTGAATCCCGTCGATCTTCGCAGGCGGATTGACGTCAATCTTGCCCGATTGTGGAAACTCCCACGGTAAGAATTCCAAATGAGGCAACGAATGCCCTTCGGTCAGATCCTCTATTGAGGCAACACGGGCCCCCTTCGACCAGGAGCGTCAGCCTAGCGTCAGCCGGCTTTCTGATGGCAGAACCCGGCCGTGCTAAGCTGGCCGCGGGTCGCAGGCCCGGCGCCCGCAGTCCCGCAGGACGGGACATGCACGGAGAGCATCATGAACACGGAACACAAGAAGACACCCTGGTACCTGTGGCCTTTCGTGGCGTTGTGGCGCCTGGTCACGGGCATCCTGGTGGTGACCGGCCGCCTCGTGGCGGTCATCCTCGGCCTCGTGTTTGTCCTGCTCGGCGCGCTGGTCAGCGCGACGGTGATCGGTGCGATCATCGGCGTGCCGTTGATTCTGTTCGGGGGGCTGCTGGTCTTGCGGGGGTTGTTCTAGGGAGGACCTGGCAGGCATTCAGCCCTTCGGTGCGCCACCGTCTCGTCCGAATCGGCGCTGCCACTCAAATAGCTTGTTCAGCGCTTCCAGCGGAGTCAGCGAGGCCACATCGAGGGACTCGAGCTCATCCAGCAGCGGATTATCCTGCGGGAAGAGCGCCAGCTGGCGGATCGGGGCGCGTTCGGAGCGCACCTGGCCCGCATCGGCCTCCAGCTGGGTTAGGATCTCCTGCGCGCGATTGATGACCGGCCGGGGCAGCCCGGCGAGCTCAGCCACATGGATACCGTACGATCGATCAGCGCCACCGGGCACGATCCGGTGTAGAAACACGACCTGCCCACCCTCTTCCGATACGGCCACGTTGTAGTTGCGCACGCCGGGCAGAAGCTCCCCCAGCCGGATCAACTCGTGATAGTGCGTGGCGAAGAGCGTGCGCGCCCGCAACCGCGGATGGTTGTGGACGAACTCGACCACGGCCCAGGCGATCGACACGCCGTCGTAGGTGCTCGTCCCCCGACCTACTTCGTCCAGGATCAGCAGGCTCCTTCGGGTGGCATGGTGCAGGATGTTGGCCGTCTCCACCATCTCGACCATGAAGGTCGATTGTCCGGCGTGGATCTCATCCTGTGCGCCAATCCGAGTGAAGATGCGGTCCGTCAGCCCCACGCGGGCTGAGCGCGCCGGGACAAAGCTCCCCATTTGGGCCATCAGCACGATCAGCGCGACCTGCCGGAGGTAGGTGCTCTTGCCCGACATATTCGGGCCGGTGAGGACGCGCACTCGTTCGCCCTCCTCGAAGGCCGCATCGTTAGGCACGAACCGTGTGCCGTGCAAGAACTCCTCAACCACCGGATGACGGCCGTCACGGATCTCGAGCACGTCCTCATCCACGACCTCAGGCCGGACATAGCCCCGATTGACTGCCACCTCCGCCAGTGCGGAGACCACGTCCAGCCGAGCCAACGCGCGGGCCGTCCCCAGCAGCCGCGGGGCATGCTCCCCGACCGTCTGGCACACCTCGCGGAAGACCTCGCCCTCGATCTCCCGGATCCGCTCTTCCGCGTTCAGGACAAGCGATTCGTACTCCTTCATCTCCGGGGTGATGTAGCGCTCTGCGTTCACCAGCGTTTGCTTGCGGATGTACTCTTCCGGCACCGCGCCGGCGTTCGACCGGGTCACCTCGATGTAGTAACCGAAGACCTTGTTGTAACCCACCTTGAGGCTCTTGATCCCGGTGCGCTCGCGTTCAACCGCTTCCAGCCCGGCTATCCATTCCCGCGCGTGGCGCGACGACTCGACGACGCTGTCCAGCCGCTCGGCGAAGCCCGGCCGGATCACGCCAACATGCGCCAGCGTGGCAGGCGGGTCATCCACGAGGGCGCGATCAAGGAGCGCAAGCAGCTCCTCGCATCCGTCGATCTGCTCCGCCAGCAGCTGGACCGCACCCAGAGCGCCATCCCGGAGATGGTTCTGGACGGCCGGGATCCTTCGCAGTGTCTCTCGCAAGGCAGCCACGTCGCGGGGCGAGGCGAGTCCGGCAGTTGCCCTGTTGGACAGACGCTCCAAGTCGCCCACCGGGCGCAGGGCATTGCGGACTTCGGCGCGGGCCATCCCGCTGGAGGCGAAGGCCTCAACCTGGTCCAGCCGGCGCTCGATCCGCTCTCGATCTAGGAGCGGAGTGCCCATCCAGGAGCGGATCAGGCGGCGGCCCATCGGCGTCAAAGTGGCATCCAGCACGCCGAGCAGCGAGCCCCGCACTTCTCCCGTGCGCAGCGTCTCGGTCAACTCGAGATTGCGGCGGGTGGCGCCATCGAGCACCATGAAGTCATCTAGCGTATACGTCGAGAGACGAGTGAGGAGAGGCAGGACCGCTTCCTGGGCCTCGCCCAGGTACGCCAGCAGGCCGCCCGCCGCGCGAATGGCCAGCGGTTTGTCCTGCAGGCCGAAGCCGGCCAGGGTCGATGTGCCGAAGTGCTCCCTGAGTCGATCCTCTGTCCGCTGCAACTCGAAGCGCCACTCCGGTTGAACAGTCACGTGTCCGTCCCACCCGAGCTCCCCGGCCGATGGCTCGGGGACCAGGACTTCGGCGGGCTT
>JAPLGR010000030.1 GCA_026390045.1 Chloroflexota bacterium
CGCCCCTAGGCCTTCTTGCTGGCTGCCTTGTCCTCTGCCACCAGTCCATCGCGCAAGGCCACCACGCGCCGGGCATACTGGATCACACGCGGGTCATGCGTGGCGAAGATGAAGGTGACTCCCGTCTCCTTGTTCAGCCGGGTCATGGTCTCCATGACCTGTTGGCCGTTGGGTGTGTCCAGGTTCGCCGTCGGCTCGTCGGCCAGGATCAGGCTCGGTTTGGCGGCCAGCGCTCGCGCGATGGCCACCCGCTGCTGCTGCCCGCCGCTCAGCTGATCCTGGCGGTTGGCGCCGCGATCACTCAGGCCCACCGCATCGAGCAACTCGGTCACGCGTGCTCGCCGTTCCCCCGGCGTATGGCCGTTGAGCAGCAGCGGCATCTCGATGTTCTCGTACGCGGTCAGCGTCGGGATGAGCGCGAAGAACTGGAAGATGAAGCCGATTGTGCCGCGGCGCATATCCGCCCGCTGGTCGCGGTTGAGCTGGCTGACGTCCTTGCCGCTGATGATCACTCGGCCGCTGGTCGGTCGATCGAGGCAGCCGAGCAGCTGCAGCAGCGTCGTCTTGCCCGAGCCCGAAGGCCCGACCAGCGCCGTGAACTCGCCGCTCTCGATGGTCAGGTTGACCCCGCGCAGCGCCTGCGTCTCGACCTTGCCGACGGTGTAGACCCGGGTGACGTTCTCGACCTTGGCGACTTCCATGGGTAGCGCTCCTTTACTTCTCGGCGCGCAGGGCAGCCACGGGCTCCATGCGCGAGGCCATCACGGCCGGATACAGGCCGGCCAACACGGTGACGATGAAGGACATCAGCGTCAGCTGTACGGCGTCCTTCACCGTCAGCTGGGTGTAGATCTTGTCGCTGAACAGCATGCCGGTGATCCCGAAGTCCGACATATCGACCGGGACTCCGAAGCGCGTGAAGTAGGCGACGAAAGCCCCACCGACGACGAGCCCCAGAACGATCCCGCCCACTGCCAGGAGGCCGGTTTCGGTCAGGAAGACGGCCAGCAGGTTGCGGCCGCGCATGCCGATAGCGGACAGGATGCCGATCTCCCGCGTGCGCTCGTAGACCGACATCATCTGCGTGTTGATGATGACTGTGGCGGCGATGCCCAGCACGATCAGGTAGAAGTAAGCCATGTAGCTGTTGGACAGCTCCTCGGTCTGCAGCAGCAGCTTGTTCAAGTCCTGCCAGGTGAGTACCTCGTAGCCCGGCGCCTGCAAGGCGGCGACGACGGCCTCGGTCTGCGCTGTGTCCTTCAGCAGCACGAAGATCGTGCTGGCCCGGTTCTCGGCGCCGGTAATGGCTTGCGCCTTGGCCAGCGGAAGGAAGACCGTCAGGCTGTCGAATCCGCTGGTCTTGGTGGAGTAGATGCCCCGGATGGTGAACGTCTGCTCGCCGACGTCGCCGCCCGAGGTGTTCACCGAGAGGCTGACCTGGTCCCCCGCCGAGAGGCCCATCCGGTTGGCGAGAGGCCCTCCGATCAGCAAGCCCTCGCGGTCGTCGGGCGTCAGGAACTCGCCCTCCAGCAGGCCTTTGCGGTACGGCGAGCTCGCTTCGGACAGGGGGTCGATCCCCACCACGCGCACGCCGGCCGATCCACTGCGGGCGGTGACGAAACCGCTGGCGTACAGCCGGGGGGTGGCGACCTCCACCGGCCCCATGGAGGCGATCCGCCCCGCCGCCTGATCCGGATTCTCGATCAGGTCTTCCCACTTGAGGCTGGTCTTAGCTTCGTCGTACGACGCGGCGCGCACTTGCAGGTGGCCCGACTGCAGTTGGATGGACGACTCAATCGAACTGCCCATCTCGCCCTGAATGAACGAGGCCAAGAAGAGCAGCAGGGCGAGCGCCAGTCCCATCGCCAAGGCGGAGAAGAACGTCCGCCGCCGGTTGCGTCCCAAATTGCGAATCGCAAGCTTCAGCATCTGGATCATCGTGGACCTCAAACGTAGTGCAGCGCTTCGGCAGGATCGCGCTGCGCCGCCTCGTGGGCCGGGATGACCGCCGCCAATGCGGCGATGATCGCCACCGTCAGCGCCCGGCTCAGCAACTTACCGACGCCCCAGCTCGGGTAGATCCGATCAGTGATCAGGGCCGTGTAGCTGCTCATGCTGGAGAACGCCGTGAAATCCAGCCCCACCATCCGAAGCATCCCGTTGAGCGCCAGCCCGAGGACGACCCCCAGCGCCACGCCAACCAGGCCGATCATCGTCCCTTCCAGGATGAAGAGCAGCGAGATCTGGCGCGGCTTGAGGCCCAGAGCTCCCAGCACCCCGATCTCCCGCGTCCGCTCGTAGACCGCCATCAGGAGCAGGTTCAGGATCCCGATGGCGGCAATCCCCAGGATGATCACGCTGAAGATGTCCATCGCCGCGCCCTTGGTGGCCAGGGCGTACTTCAGCTCCGGATAGCTGTCTTCAAACGAATCGATCTCGTACCCCGGCAAGGCG
>JAPLGR010000197.1 GCA_026390045.1 Chloroflexota bacterium
GCGGTGATGGAGGAGATACGGCCGTATCTCCCGGCGGGCACTGTTTGTCACGTCCTCGATTTCGGTCTGCATGCAGACCCCTCCAGTCTGAAGCGCGTCCTCCAAGAAAGCATCGATCGCGCGGCCGCATCGGCTGAGACGATCATCCTCGGATACGGTCTGTGCTCCATGGCCGTCGGTGGGCTGCGAGCCAATGGCTGCACATTGGTCGTGCCACGTGTTGACGACTGCATCGCCATGTGTTTGGGCTCGCAGGAAGCCTACCGAGCGCAGTTCAAGCGCGAACCCGGTACCTACTACCTGACCCCGGGCTGGATCGACGTCGGCGACAGCCCCTTCAGCGAGCACGAGAAGCTGGTACAGGCCTTCGGGGAGCAGAGGGCCGAGCGCGTGATGGGGAGGATCCTCAGGAACTACACGCGCCTGGCCTTCATCGACACCGGTCGGGGGAGCACCAAGAGGTACCGGGACTACAGCCAGAGCATGGCGAAGCGGTTCGGCCTGCGCTATGCAGAGATCCCCGGATCCGAGAGACTGATCAAGAAGATGCTGCGTGGCCCGCTGGACCAAAACTTCGTCGTCGCCCGCCCTGGCGAGACCATCGCCTACCTGGACTTCAAGAGGGCAGCGTGAGCAAGTTGAAGGTCATCGGCGAGAAGATCAATGGCACGCGGCGGCCTGTCGCCCAGGCGATCGAGCAGCGCGACGCGGCCGTGGTCCGCGACTTGGCCATCAAGCAGGCTGAGGCTGGCGCGGCTTGGCTGGATGTCAATGCCGGCACGCGCAGCAGCGCCGAGCCCGATGATCTGGTCTGGCTGATCGAGACCATCCAGCCCGTGGTGGAGATCCCGCTTTGTCTGGATAGCGCCAATCCGGCCGCCCTGGCGGCCGGCATGCGGATTGTCGAGCGGACGCCGATGGTCAACTCCATCAGCGGAGAGCCGCAACGGATGGAAGGCATCCTGCCGCTGGTGGCCGAGCACGGCTGTTCCGTCATCGCCCTGTCGATGGACAGCGCAGGCATTCCAGCGACTTGCGAGGGTCGACTGAGGGTCGCCCGCAGGCTGATGGCGGAGATGCGCGCCAAGGGAGTGCCCGACGATCACGTGTATCTCGATCCCCTAGCCATGACCCTGGCCACCAACACTGACGGTGCAAAGGTCACCCTCGACACTATCCGGGCCATGCGCCAGGAGTTCCCGGATGCGCATCTGACCATGGGGTTGAGCAACATCTCCTTCGGTCTCCCGGCCCGGTCGCACATCAACCGGGCCTTTCTGACGTTGGCCCTTGCCGAGGGACTCGACAGTGCCATCCTGGACCCCCTCGATCGGGAGATGATGGCCGCACTGATCGCGGCTGAGCTGGTCCTGGGACAGGATCACCATTGTCTCAGCTACACGCGCGCCTTCCGTGCCGGGCTGTTCGCCCGGTCGGAGGTGGCGACCACTCGGGCGTAGCTCCAGAGGACAGACGACGCCGGTTGGCCAGAGAGACCGATCGCTTCCGTGCTCACTAGAGGAGGACACTATGTCGAACAAGCTTGTCACTGCGATCGCCGACATGAGGGAGGAGGAAGCCCTCAGGTTGGTACGGAAGATGGTGGCGGAGGGTACGGCGCCCGTGGGGATCATGGACGCGGCCCGGGAGGCCATGGGCATCGTCGGAGACCGCTACGAGAAGGGCACCTACTTCCTGCCCGAGTTGATCATGGCCGGCGAGATGCTGGGCCAGATCACGCAGATCATCAAGCCCGAGCTGGCCAAGATGCCGGAGGTCAAGCGTCAGGGGAAGGTGCTCATTGGGACGGTCAAGGGGGATATTCACGATATTGGCAAGAGCATCGTGAGCTTCATGCTCGACGTCAACGGCTTTGACGTGCGCGATCTGGGCGTGGATGTCGCTCCGCAGAAGTTCGTGGAGGCCATCCGCGATTTCCGCCCGCAGGTGATCGGCCTGAGCGGATTCCTCACGCTCGCCTTCGACGCGATGAAGGACACCATCGAGGCGATCAAGGCGGCCGGCCTGCGCGACGGCGTCAAGATCATGATCGGCGGCGGGCAGATCAGCGAGCAGATCAAGGATTACGCTGGAGCGGACGCCTACGGGAGAGATGCCATGGCCGGGGTCTCCCTGGCTAAGAAGTGGCTCGGCAAGTGACGGACCTCGGCCAGAAGAGCAAGAAGGAGGCTACGAAAATGGCAGCGCAGCTAACGCCAGACGAGAAGCAGGAAGCGTTGTTCCAGAGGTGGCTCTCGCCCAAGGATGGCCAGGGCAATGACCTGAAGTTCCAGAGCCCGGAAGCGGCGAAGCTGTACAAGGAGAGGATTACCCGGATCAAGGACGCGATCCAGATGAAGAAGCAGCCGGATCGAGTGCCGGTGCTTCTGGCTCCCAGCTTCTTCCCCGTCTTCCACAGTGGGATGACGCCCCGGGATGTGTTGTACGACTACGACAAGCTCCAGGCGGCGTTCAAAAAGTTCACGCTCGAATTCGATGCCGATGCACACATCGGCGCCACGGCACCCGGGTCGGGCAAGGTGTACGACATCCTGGACTACAAGCTGTACTCCTGGCCGGGGCACGGCGTGGCGCCCGAGCACAGCTATCAGTGCAACGAAGGCGAGTACATGAAGGCGGACGAGTACGATGCGCTGATCCAGGATCCGTCCGGCTACTTCAGCAATGTGTACCTGCCGCGCGTATTCGGGGCGTTGGCGCCCCTCCAGATGCTTCCCTTCCTCCCGGGCATCCTCGAGATCTATGGGGTGGGCTTTAACTTCATCCCCTTTGGGATACCTCCGGTCCAGGCCGCTTACAAGGCGCTGATGCAAGCCGGGGAAGAGGCCTTGAAATGGGCTGGGGCACTGGGAGCGGTCAGCGGTGAGCTTGCCAGCCGGGGCTATCCCGAGTTTTGGGCCGGCTTCAGCAAGGCGCCGTTTGACGTCATCGGCGATACGCTCCGTGGCACCAAGGGGATCATGCTGGACATCTACCGGCAGCCCAAGAAGCTCTTGGATGCCCTCGAGGCTTTCGTGCCGTTGATGATCAAGCTGGGCCTGGGCGCGGCCCAGATCAACGGCAGGCCGATCGTCTTCATGCCGCTGCACAAAGGCGCAGACGGGTTCCTCTCCGATGAACAGTATGAGAAGTTCTACTGGCCGACCCTTCGCAAGGTCATGCTCGGCCTCATCGAGGAGGGATGCATTCCCAATCCCGCAGCTGAAGGCGGCTACAACTCGCGTCTGTCAGTGATCAAGGATCTCCCCAAGGGCAAGACGCTCTGGATGTTCGACACCACCGATATGGCAAAGGCCAAGGCGGCCATGGGCGACACGGCCTGCATCATGGGGAACGTGCCCTCCACTCTGCTGAACCTGGGCACACCCAAGGAGGTGAAGGAGTACTCCAAGAAGCTCATCGACGTCGCTGGCAAGGGTGGTGGCTTCATCCTTTCCAACGGGGCGTTCTTTGACCAGGCCAAGCCAGATAACATCAAGGCAGTGGTTCAGGCGGCCAAGGAACACGGCGCCTACAAGTGAGCCGGGCCGGACCAGGTGTCCGAGCCCAAGGACGTCGTGCACCTCCCCCTCCTTGAAGGGTGCGTTGTGCGCGACGGGCTGGGGACAGAAGGTGCAGCCAAACCGAGAGGACTGTGTCCGATCGATGGACAGGAGGGCAGATATGAGGGTGGGAGATACGACCTGCTTCCCGCAATCCGAGAGCCAACAAGGAGGAGACAGATGAAAGCCAAGCGTTTGACGCGCCGGGAGTTCCTCGGCGTGACGGCTGCGACGGGCGCTGGTCTCGCCCTCGCGGGCTGCAAACCATCCGTTCCAGCCACCGAGGCGCCGGCAGCCACTCAGGCGGCGCCCACCAAGGCAGCGGCACCAACTGCGGCACCACCGACCAAAGACAAGATCGTTGTGGGCATGTCGAGGCCGCTGACCGGCGCCCTGGTCGCGATCGGGGACTCGGCGTTCGGGCCGATCTCTAAGGCGTTTGTTGAGGAGGTCAATGCCGCAGGGGGAATCGAGGTAGCCGAATACGGGAAGAAGCTTCCGATTGAGACCATTATCTATGACGACACGAGCGATGTAGGCACGATGACGAGGCTGACGGAGAAGCTGATTCTCGAGGACAAGGTCGACTTCCTGTGGCCCGCTTGCGGCACGTCGTTCATCTATGCCCAGGCGCCCCTCGCCGAGAAGTACGGCTACCTGCTGATCACCGCAGAGGGCGGCGCGTCGACCATCAGGGAGATGCTGCCCAGCATGCCGCACGTGTTCGTGACCCTGAGCTTCTCCGACTGGTACCAGCTGCCGGTCTTTGCCGAGCTGGTCGCCAAGGCGGGCGCCAAGACGGCGTTCGTCACCTACATCGCCGACCTCCACGGCATCGAGTACTCCGGCTCGGCGGGCATCGAATTCCCCAAGAACGGGATCGACATCGTCGGCCTGCGGAGCCTTCCGCCCGACATGACCGACTTCTCGGAGGTCATCCGGGCCGCCCAGGCCACCAATCCCGATGTGTTCTGCCTCTTCGGCTATCCGGGTCAGATCATGCCCACGGTGGGGACGTGCATGGGGCTGGGCTTCAATCCCAAGGCCTGGCTTGGAGGCCCCGGGGTCAACTTCGGCTTCTTCCACACGGCCTTTGGCCCGGCTGTCGAAGGGATCATGGGCTTCGACGGCTACAGCCCGAAGCAGTCCCCCGCACTCAAGGAGCTGGCCGACAAGCTCTACACAGGCAAGCCCGAAGACATCCAGGACTGGTGGGGGCATCCTTTCTACTGGGCGGGGCTGCAGATCTGGAAGCAGGCGATCGAGAAGGCAGGATCCCTCGACCAGGAGGCCATACGCAACATCGTCGCCACGGAGCATTTCGAGACCGTCCTGGGCGACACCTGGTTTGACAAGGGATTGTTGGCGAAGGAGTGCCACATGGCGGAGATCGGCCAGTGGCAAAACGGCGTGTTTGAGGTCGTGGGGCCGGTAGAGCATGCCACGGCGGAGGTCGTCTATCCCAAGCCGGACTGGCCCACCGGATAGGTGCGCATCGACCTTACGCAAGTACACCACGTCCTTGAGCAGGCTGCCTGAAGGGTGCCGAAAGACCAGCCCTTCGGGCCTGGCTCCCGAGAGTCCCATGGCGCTTCTTGGGCAGCCTGCTCCCTTGAGAACCAAAGGCCGGGGGCCATCGGTGTCATGGAGACTTTCCTGGGAGTCGTGATCGGCGGTCTGCTGATCGGGGGACTATATGCCCTGATCGCCATGGGACTCAGTCTGCAGTACGGCGTCGCTCGGGTGCTGAATGTGTCCCACGGCGAGTTCATCATGCTGGGGGCCCTGACCACCTGGAGCCTCTACACGGCGTTTCACATCAACCCGCTGCTCTCCCTGGCCGTTTGCGGCCCCGCTGCCTTCGCCTTGGGCTACGTCCTTCATCGGACGGTCTACAGACGAATTCTGGCCACGTCGCCTTCGCCGGGCGTCTTCGAGAGCAACTCCTTGCTGGCCTCGTTCGGTCTTCTGTTCGTCATCCAGAATGTGGCCTTGATCGCCTGGGGGGCCAATACCAGGGGCTACTCCTACCTGGCGGTTCCGGTCAGCCTGTTCGGCGTCCTGTTCGGCGCCAACCAGCTTCTCACCCTGGGCTGCGCCCTTGTCGTTGGCGTAGCTTTCTATGTCTTTCTGGCGCGCACTCGCGTCGGCAAGGCGATCCGGGCCGCGGCCCAGGACTCGACCAGCGCGGCCCTGATGGGAGTGAACATCAACAGCGTGCTCGCGCTGTGCTTCGGCTTCGGGGCCGCCCTGGCGGCCATCGCTGGCATGCTGATCAGCATGTGCTATCCGGTCACTCCGGTGATGGGCATCCCGTACACGATCATCGCCATGATCGTGGTCGTCCTGGGCGGGCTGGGCAGCATCCCCGGCAGCTTCCTCGGAGGCCTCGTCCTGGGTCTCATCGGGAGCCTCGTAACCTACATCGAGCCCTCGCTGACATTGGTTGCCTACTACTTGATCTTCGCCTTGCTGCTGTTGGTGAAACCTACGGGAATCATGGGGAGGTAGCCACATGCAGACGGGCAAGGCTTCCTGGCTCAGGCTGCGCACACCGGTGTTGTGGCTGGCTCTGCTGGCGGCGATGGGAACGCTGTCGCTCTACGCCTCACCCTACACCGTCATCATGGTCACCAACATCCTGATGTACGTCATCCTGACCGTGAGTTGGGTGCTCTTCTCTGCGCCCACGGGCTACATCTCGTTGGCGACGGCCGCCTTCTTCGGGGTGGGCATCTACACTTCGGCCACCCTGGGGGGGCAACTGCCGCTGCCGCTGATCATCCTGACGGCGGGCGTGGCGAGCTTCGTCCTGGCGGCGCTTGTTGGCGCCCTGACGTTGCGGCTGAAGGGCGTGTACTTCGCCTTCTTCACCTTTGGATTGGTGGAGCTCATCAAGCATCTGCTGCTGTGGTATGAAGTCAGCGTGACGGGCGTCCGGGGCCGGTTCGTTGTCTCCGCGGACAACGTCACGATCTACTACATCATCCTCGGCATCCTCGTGATCCTGCTGTTGACGAGCTACCTGATCCGGCGCTCTAGAGTTGGGCTGGCGCTGCAGGCTATCGGAGAAGGCGAAGACGCCGCGGCTCACACCGGCATCAACGTCAGCGCTGTAAAGACATTCGTCTTCGCACTCAGCGCGGTCTTCGCCGGGGCGGCCGGGGCGGCGATGGCCACACGCTGGGGCTACGTCGACCCCTACATCGCCTTCGACTACCTCTTCTCCTTCACGGCGGTCGCGATGGCGGTCTTCGGCGGCTTGGGGCGATTCGAGGGACCGATCCTGGGGGCAGTGGTCTTTGCCTTCCTGAGAGAGCTCCTCATCACGCGATTCCCCTACGTCTACATGCTGGTCATGGGCTCCGTGTTGGTTGTGACCATCCTGTACCTGCCCCAGGGTCTGGTCCAGTTGGCGCAGAAGTCGACGTGGCGCAGACTGAGAGGCCATCGTGAGCCTGCTTGAAGTAGAAGGGATCACCAAGAACTTTGGCGGACTGGCGGCGGTCTCCCACGTCGACCTCCGAGTGGATGAAGGGGAAGTCGTCGGTTTGATCGGGCCCAATGGAGCGGGCAAGACCACTTTGTTCAACCTGCTGTCGGGTGCACTCAAGCCCAGTTCTGGAGCCATCCGTTTCCGCGACGAGAACATCACCGGCCTGAAACCCCACCAGATCTGCCATAAGGGGCTGGCGAGGACCTTCCAGTCAGTCAAGGTCTTTGGCGGGATGACAGCCTCTCAGAATGTCCTGGCCGGCGCGATCTTCGGGGACCGGGGCCAGATGTCCCCTAAGCAAGCGGGCAAGGAAGCAGCGAGGCTGCTGGAGTTCGTGGGTCTGTCGGCTGTCGCCGCAGCCCCCGCTAGGGATCTGACACTGGCGAATCAGAAGCGATTGGAAGTGGCCCGAGCCCTGGCTACCAAGCCCAACCTGCTCTTGATCGACGAGCTGATGGCCGGGCTCAACCCCACCGAGGTGGCCCAGGCTATGGATCTGGTGGCCGCGATCCGGAAGCAGGGGACCACCGTCTTGATCATCGAGCATGTCATGAAGGCCATTATGAGCATCTGCGACCGGATCCTCGTGCTCCATCACGGGGAGAAAATCGCTGAAGGAACTCCGCAGGAGATTGCCACCAGTCGAACCGTCGTCGAGGTGTACCTGGGAGAGTAGTGGCATGCTGCAGATTGTCGATGTCAGCGCTCGCTACGGGAAGACCCAAGTCCTGTGGGATGTCGACCTGGTGGTGAATCAAGGCGAGATCGTCGCCCTGGTCGGTTCCAACGGGTCCGGGAAGACGACGCTGCTCAAGGCCATCTGCGGGCTCTTGCCCCTGTCCTCAGGCCGCGTGGAGTTCCTCGGCCGGCGGATCGACGGCCTGCCCCCTCACGCAGTCGTGGACCAGGGGATCTCGCAGGTCCCTGAAGGCGGCAGGCTGTTTCCGGACATGAGCGTTCGCGAGAACCTGGAGATGGGCGCCTATCCGTCGCAAGCATGGGGACGGCGGAAGGAGACGCTGGAGAAAGTCTTTCAGGTCTTCCCCATCCTCAAGGAAAGGCAGCGGCAGCTGGCCAAGACGCTGAGCGGCGGGGAGCGGCAGATGCTGGCGATGGGCCGTGCCTTGATGTCGGGCCCAAGGCTGTGTCTGTTGGACGAACCATCGTACGGCTTGGCGCCGCTGCTGATTGCAGAGGTGTTCCGGATCGTCCGAGGTTTGCGCGATGCGGGGGTCACCGTCTTGCTCATCGAGCAGAACGTGAAGCACACGCTGGAGACCGCCGATCGCGCCTACGTGCTGGAGAGCGGTCGCGTCAGCTTGGAAGGAAAGTGCTGCGACCTGCTGCAGACCGACTACGTGAGGAAGGCGTACCTGGGGCTATAGGCTTGATGGCCTGAGATGGTCCGGGGATTCGGGTGACCACCCCGTTCCCAGAATGAACACCGAGGGCACCGCGGATCGGAAAACGGCCTGCGGCCGGCCTCCTTTGCCGGAGCGGGGACGGCTGAGCCGACTGCCCAACGGGGGGTATCCCGGGGGAAGGATCGGGCCGCCGGGACCGTTGTCTGGGGAGCCGCCGAAGGGGCCCTAGGCCATTCACCGCCACCCGGTGCCCGGTGCGTTCGCCCCTGCATTCGCCTCCGTTTGCCGGAGGTCATGGAGGGGCCGGGAGGAGCGAGATGGAGATCAAGGCCGCCGTCGTACACCAGCCAGGGGGAAGCTTTGTCATCGAACGACTGCAACTCAGTGATCCGAACGACGACGAGGTCGTGGTCCGGATCGCGGCGGCAGGCATCTGCCATACGGATCTGGCCGGCCGGGATATGCACCTGCCGATTCCGCCCCCGCCAAGCGTATTCGGCCACGAAGCGGCTGGGGTAGTCGAACGAGTGGGGGCGCGGGTGACGAAGGTCAAGCCGGGCGATCATGTGGTGCTGGCCTGGGACTACTGCGGGACATGCAGTTCATGCAGGTCAGGCAGGCCGCTCTCCTGTCTCGACTTCTTCCTGCACAACTTTCATGGCTCTCGTCCGGATGGGTCCCCGACCCTGCACAAGGGCGATCAGGTCATCCACGGTTCCTTCTTCTATCAGTCCTCCTTTGCCGACTATGCCCTGGCCAACGAACGGAACGTGATCAAGGTTCGGGAGGACATCCCACTAGAGACCCTCGCCCCGTTGGGATGCGGCGTGATGACCGGCGCCGGCGCAATCATGAACTCGCTCCATCCGAGGCCAGGAAGCTCCATCGCTATCTTTGGGGTCGGCAATGTGGGCATGAGTGCCGTTCTCGCCGCGGTCGTGTGCGGCTGCACCACCATTGTGGCTGTGGATGTGCACGCGAATCGCTTGAAGCTGGCCAGGGAACTCGGAGCCACGCATACCGTCAACGCGGCTGAGGTGGACCCGGTTCCGGCCATACTGGACATCACGGGCGGAGGCACGCAATTCAGCCTGGAGTGCGTCGGGAATCCCAAGGTTCTTCGGCAGGCGGTGGATGTTCTGCCCCGCCTCGGAGTCTGCGGGCTGA
>JAPLGR010000078.1 GCA_026390045.1 Chloroflexota bacterium
TCCACCGGGAAGGGCCGAACGGTGAATGTGCCTGGGGTGGAAAGTTCGTGGAACGAGCAAAGAAGGCCGCATTCCCCGGATGGGGATACTGCTGGTGGGGCGAAGGCGGTGAAGCCGCTGGGATCCTGCCAGAGGGCCGAGTCGTTCCCGGCACGGACCGCCAACAAGGGCTCGAGGGCTAAGGTTCGTTTGGTGCCCTGACGTTCACCGAACCGCCGGATGCGGACCCGCATGTCCGGTGGTGTGAGAGGGGGAGCGGGCGACCCATCCTCCCTACTCAATTGGGGCACAGGCGTGCTTACGGCTGGATGGTGTATACGCGTCCGGCCGAGTGACCGTACACCTCCGGGAAGTAGAACGCCCAGGCGCGCGTCGGCAGCACGCGGTACTCGCCGGCCAGCGCGGCGTTGAGCAGGTAGGTGTACTGGTAAGTTCCCGCCGGCAGGTGATCGGCGAACAGCACCAGCCGGTCGTCGCGCATCTCGGACCGGTTGAAGTACCACCACCTCCACCCCACCCGGTCGGTCTGTGCGCGGGGAAGCATCTCAGGTGGCATGCCGGTGGGGGCCGTCAGGAGCGATCCGTCGATCGGTTCCATGCCCGCTGGGAACGGGTCCTCGACCACAACGTAGTACTCGTCTGTCGGGACGGTCACCGTGATCCGGGCCAGGATGGTGTCGCCGGTGTGGGCGCTGGGCGCCGGAACGCAGGGCTTCTCCAAGCTGCCGCACGCGCCGTCGTACAGGAAGTACTCGCGTGCAACGGTCAGGCCGCGTGACGTCGCCGTGACGTCCTCCACTGGCCTGTAGACCGAAAGATGCGCGGTGTAGAACAGCGCGCCGCTTCCTGACCCGCGGGTGACAAGCAATTGGTTCGGGCGGTCGCGGAACAGCTGGTCGATCGAGGTGAACGTCGTCACCGTTTCGGATGGCGCCGTCCCTGCAGCCAGAGGCTGTGTGTTGAGCGTAGCGCCGAAGGCGAAGTTGCTGTCCAGCGATCCGCTTGAGGCGGCCCACTCGGTGATACCCAGCAGCGCCCAGGCGGTGTCGTGGGTTGACTCCCATGCGCCGTCGCGCTGGCGCGACGCCAGAAGCCAGCGGACCGCGTCGGCGCTGAAGGCATTGTCCGGCTCAAGGTCGACGAGCGCCATGAGCACCTGGGCCGTGGTGCGGACCGGTGCGCCCATGTTCCACAGGTCGGGCTCCTCATCCTGCCAGTGCACCCCCGTCGCCGAGCGCACGGCGGCACCGTTCAGATCCGAGAGCAGGGTCGCAACGGATGGATCACTGGGCATCGCCTCTGCGATGGCCATCGCCAGAGAGGCGCGTGCCCAATGGGACATCCCTGACCGGGCATCGACCAGCGCTTGCAGGTAGCCCGTGTCGGGCGCTCCAGCGCGGGTGAGGACGAGGGACATGAAGGCCTGTCGGTTGCGGATCGACGGATCGGACAGGGCATCGACGCTGCCGAGCTGACCCTGCAGGTAGCCGATGGCCGATTCGATCATGTACTCGCTGACCGAGAAGCCGCTGCGCTGCGCCTCGAGCAGCGAGTAGAGGACATAGGCGGAGAGGTACGAATTCGTTGGACCGCTGCTCCACCAGGCCCAGCCGCCGTCGTACTGCTGGCGCGCCTGCAGCGTCTGCACCCCTTGTGTCACCGTACGCTGCAGCCTGTCCTGGAGGCCGGGCATCTCGGTGTCCAGCGCCTGCGCCGCGCGGTAGGCAGCCAGGTTCGGCAGGAAGCGCGAGACAACCTGCTCGGTACACTCGTACGGGAAGGCTTCGAGCACGTCGAGCGCGGTCTCCATGGCCGATCCGAGTGACGGCTCGAGCGAAACGCTCAATCTGCCCTGGGTTGCATCGAAGCGCCGCGGCAGGCTGATGGCCTCGAGTTGGTCCCCTGGACCATCGAGCCCGCCGGAGGTGGCATACGTGTCCGGTGCGCTGTAGCGCACGACCGGGATGCGGCCATCAACGGCTGATCCGATGGTAGGCGTGGAGGCGTCCTCCAGTTCACCGCTCTGGGCGTAGAAGGTCAGTGCAACGCCCTCTTCGTCCTCGATATCGATCAACCACTCCACGCGCGCCTGTCCCAGCTTCGGGACATCCACTGTCTGCTTGGGGTCCGAGGTCAGCTGTGCGCCTTCGGCCTCGAGGCGCACGTCCACCTCGAGCGGCAGCGCCGGGTTGTTGTTGATCACGGCGGCCACCGTGGCGGCATCGCCGGCGGTGAAGAAGCGCGGCGTGACCGGACGGATCAGCAGTATCTTCGTCGTGGTGAGATTTGAGGCAGCGTCCCCTACGCTGGTGTCCTTGGTGACGCCGCGGGCGTCCATGCGCCATGTGGTCAGGGAATCCGGTAGGCGGACCGTCACCTCCGCCTCCCGTCGGCGCTGAGCGCGATGCCCTCACCGCCCTCGCCGCTGACCGCCAGCGCGGAGCCCGTGAGCACACCAAGCGGGAAGGGCGAGTAGAAAGCCGTGAACGGATCGGTGCTGTTCGGCTCAGCCAGTGCCAGCACGGCCACATCGGCCAGCGACAGTGAGAACTCCGCCTGCACCGGCTTGCCCTGCGCATCGGTGGCCTTCACGCGGTAGGTCACCTCTTCGCCGGGGCCTGCCTGCGGCCGATCCGAGGTGACCGACACGTTCAACTGATGTTCTGCAGCACTGACTGAGAGCTCGATCAAGCCCGCGGCCAGCGTCGCGGGGCCGGACGACCCGGAGGGCTGGATCAACACGACCGAGACGAACACGTTCGGAGCATGGGACTCATCCAGCGGCAGGTCGATCGTTGTCTGACCGGCCGGGACCTCAATCACCTGATGACTCAGCACATGGGCGCGCTCGATGGTCACCAGCGCGCTCACGGTCTGGCTGAAAGGCGACGGGATCAGGATGCGGGCCGTATCCCCCGGCTCGTACTCGCTGCGATCGGCGACCAGCGCGATGCGGTTTGTTCCGGTCGAGCGCCAGGAGAATGCTTCCGGGCCGTAGACCCACAGCGTCAGGCTGCTGGATGCGGTCCTGCCCGCAGCGTCCTTGCCCTCAACTCGCAGATGGTAGGTCCCTGATCGCTCCGGCCGGAACGAGTACGTTGCTTTGCCGCTTGCGTCCAGCGTCAGCGTGGACTCGGAGATGCGTTCGGCCTGTTCCTCCCAGCCGAACATGCCATCGTCCTGGACCGTCTGGTTCCAGGTGATTCGATCGACGGTGAGGCTCGCCTTCTGGTTGCCCACGGGTGCGTCGTCCCAATCGACTGCCGTCACCGCGACCGGTGTCGAGCTGCCGCTGGAAACGGCGTACGACTCCGGATTGAGTCCGAAGTACGCGCTTGCGGGATGCAGCCGGAGGCTGGCCTCGCCCTGCACGGGCATGCCGGCGCTGTCGGTGAGGACCGCGGTGACCGTGACCTCAAGCCCGCTGGAGCCTTCGGGCGTGGTCGGCAGGCTGATCTGCAGGCGGCCCTGCGAGTCGGTTTGCCCCTCACCTTCGGCTAGCATCTGGCCGGAGTCGTAGCGGATGCCTTCCGCAAAGGCGAACCAGTCGATGGGCTGCGGCAGATCCGGTGGGAAGTACGGCTGCGCCCACGCGGTCCACTGAACGGACGCGTCGGCCACCGGTCCCCCGAAGTAGTACTCGCCCTGGATCACAGCTTCGAGTTTGTCGCCGAAGCCGACGTCGCTGGCCGAGGGTTCGACGGTCACTTCGAATTCCGGCTTGCGGTAGGCAGCGACAGTGACCGGCACGCTCCCGATCTCGGTGTCGATGGAATACACCCCGAGCGCCGCGCCGGATGGCAGTTCGAAGGCGCCGCTGAACGCGCCGTACTCGTTGACCGAGGTCTCGGTCTTGCCGCTCTCCTCGCCGAATCCGTCGAGCAACCTCACCTCGACCGAGTGGGTGGAGGGGACGCTGTAACGCGCGTCATCGACGTCGCGCAGGACGCCGCGGAAGTACACTGTCTGCCCCGGGCGGTAGATCGGGCGATCGGTGTAGAGGTAGACCTTCGTCCTGGGGGGCGTTGGATCGTAATCCACGCCAAAGGTGTAGGGATAGATCTCCTCCGCCCATGCAGTGGATGCGATGCCGAAGGGGCTCTCGCCCGGGCTGCCCGTAACGGCCAGCGTGGGTGCGTAGTCGTTCTCGGCCGGTGTGAACTCGATGTCCGCCGTGCCGTCGGCGGCTGTCGTCCCTCTGGCGATCGTGTTGCCCGACTCATTGACGATCTCGATCGGCAGGCCGGAGAGAGGCTGACCGCTCGCCAGGTCGACACCCCACGTCAGCGCCGAATCGTGCGCCGCCTTGAGGACGAGCTCCGTATCGCGGACGACCACCAGGCGTGCCTCAGTCCGGTAGCCATCGTAGTAGGGGGCGTTCATCAGGAGCAGATAGGCGCCGGTCGGCAGCGGCTCGCTCTGCAGGCTGATGTTGAGCGTCTGCATCACGTTGCGCGCCGGGGAGACGGAGACGGGCCACTGTCGGAGCAGCTCACCGATGGGCGAGTCAGCGGCCGCATAGACGCCGTCGCGTAGCAGGCCAAAGAACTGCGCCATCGAAAGGCGGTACAGGCTGAAGTCCAACCGGTCTGCATTTCGGGCTTGTACCTGGATCACGGGCTGTCGGGAAGCATCCAGGCTGAGCACCGTGGCGTAGCGCATGAAGCCCGTGATGGGTCGCAGGTCAAGCGTGGAGAAACGCAGGCTGAAGGGCGATGCAAGCTTGGAGCCGAACGGGTCTGCGGCGGAGGTGGCCATCGTCAGCGTGTAGCTGCGCGACGGATCGAAATCGCCGTAGATGGAGAGCGTGTAGCTTTCTTCGTTCCACCAGGTGCTCAGGTTCTCAACGGCCGGCGTCAGCGTCAGGGCGCGGCGCAGGCTGGCGGGATCCATCGGGCCGCCGAACGTCAGCAGAACTCCATCCCACTCGTCCTTCTGACCGCCCTCGGACGGCTTGGATGAGAGGATTGCCGGGCGACCGGCGGTGTGGAAGAAGATTCTCAGTCCGGAGCCAAGGCTCGATCCACTGGGCGCGGAGGCGTTCGCCTCGAGGCGGGCCTCGTAGTCCGTGTCGTACTGCAGCCGTGTGGAGGGCTGGAATTCAACCTCGGTCGCGTCGTCGTTCCAGGTGAAGGCCCCGCGCTGTAGGAGGCCCGCGCCATCGGAAAGCGTGAATGCAGCTTCAACGCTGGTGCGATCCATTGCCTGGTTGAAGGCGATGCGCACGGTGACGTCGAGCGGGACCGGCAGGCCGGAGTAGACTGGCTCGACCTCGGTGACCTTGGGCATGGCGGTGGAGAAGGACCACGTGAAGTCCTACTCGCCTTCGCCTTCGACGGCCGGGTCAAACGTGAGCGGAGCGGGCTGAGTGCCCTCAACCTGCAGTGCCACGACGGGCCGGCTGAAGACAACCGTGATCGACTTGCCCGGATCGACTTCGGTGGTGTCCGGGTCCGGCACGACCTGTACAACCTGCAGCGGTGCGGCGGTGTGCAGGTCGAGGACAACTGGCTCCACCAGCGTGAGACCGGCAGTGGATCGTGCGGATGCGGCCAGCGTGATGTGGTAGTCCGTGTCGCGCGGCAAGGGCGAGGTGGGGCGGAGCTCAAGCGTGGCGTCGTCGATCCACGTGATGCTGGAATCGAAGGACGGCTCCACGTTGAGCGCCGCCTCGACCGAGGCGCGGTCCATGGCCTGGTCGAAGTACAGCGTCAGCGGGCCG
>JAPLGR010000287.1 GCA_026390045.1 Chloroflexota bacterium
TCGTCAAGGATCGTGACCTCGCCTTCCCTGAGGCCGTTTTCGCGCAGCTGCCGCGGCATTAGATACTGGCGGGCGATGGCCAGCTTCTCCATTTCGGTGTAGCCGGAGAGCTGGATGACCTCCATGCGGTCGAGCAGCGGGCTCGGGATGGAATCCAGCCAGTTGGCGGTGGTGATGAACATCACCTGCGAGAGGTCGAAGGCCACCTCAAGGTAGTTATCGCGGAACTCCCGGTTCTGCTCAGGATCGAGAACCTCGAGCAACGCCGATGAAGGATCTCCGCGGAAGTCACTCCCAAGCTTGTCGACCTCGTCCAGCATGAATACCGGGTTGCGTGTCTCGACCCGTCGCAGGGCCTGCAGGATACGCCCCGGCATGGCGCCGATGTACGTGCGCCGGTGGCCGCGGATCTCCGCCTCATCATGCACGCCGCCGAGCGAGATCCGAATGAACTCCCGGCCCATCGCCCTGGCGATGGAGCGCCCGAGCGAGGTCTTCCCGACGCCCGGCGGCCCGACGAAGCACAGGATGACGCCCTCGCGCTCGCGCCGTATGACATCCTGAACTGGCTGCTCACCTTCCGACTGACGCTCGCTGCGCAGCTTGCGCACCGCCAGGTACTCAAGGATGCGCTGCTTGATATCCTGCACGCCGTAGTGATCAGCCTCCAGCACATCGCGCGCGTGTGTCAGCTCCAGGTTGTCCGGGGTCACCTTTCCCCACGGCAGCGACACAAGCCAGTCCAGGTACGTGCGGATCACGCCGTATTCCGCGGCCGCGGTGGGAAGCCGCGCCAGCCGATCCAGCTCCCGGCGTGCCTCCTTCTCCGCCTCCTCAGGCATCGCAGCGGCGGCAATCCGCTTGCGGAATTCCTCGACCTCGACCGCTTGCTCGTCCGATTCGCCCAGCTCGCGCTGGATCGCCTTCAGCTGCTCGCGCAGGAAGTACTCGCGCTGCACCTTCTCGATCTCGGTGCGCGCCTCCTGCTGGATCTGTTGGCCGAGCGAAAGAACCTCAATCTCCCGGCCGAGCAGGGTGTTCAGCCGGCGCAGCTTGGCCAGGACGCTGTCTTCCTCCAGGATGGCTTCTGCCTCCTCCAGATCCATCCGCTGATAGTTGGTGATCGTGTTGGCAACGTGCACCGGATCTTCGAGCAGGACAACGCTGGCCACGATCTCGCGCGGGAGCGTGGGCGCCAGCTCCGCCGCCTTCTGGAACTGGTCCTTCGCCGCGCGGACCTGGGCCTCAATCTCGAGCCCTTCTTCAACCACTTCCGGCCGCAGGTGGATCTTGGCCACCAGGTACGGTTCCAGGCTGGTGAACTCGCCCAGCTCAAACCGCGCCAGCCCATGGACGATCATGCGGATCGTGCCATCCGGGGCGCGGAACAGGCGCTGGATCGAGCCGACGGTGCCGAAACGGTACAGGTCGGCCGGCGCAGGCAGTTCGAGCTCCGGATTGCGCGACGCCACCAGCCCGATCAATCGCTTCTGGCCTGAGACATCATCGATCAGCTTGATCGAGCGAGGTTGCCCAATCGTCAGCGGGACCGCCGTGTGGGGATAGACCACCAGCCCGCGCAGGGGCAGGATCGGCAGTTCGTCAGGCAGCTGCGCCAGATCGGGGCCGAGCCCGGCCGGCCCTGGAGCTGCTTCGCCCTCCTGCACGATGATCAGCGGGGGGGGAGCTTCTCCGTCCTCGGATGCGAACAGGCCAGGCTGGTCAGCTGAGGAGTGGGACGAGGCACCCAAGCCAGGGACCTGGCGGCTCAATCGGTCCGTTTGCGTGGAACTAGCTCGCCGGACCAATGGGGATTCGCCGCGGGGGCGACTTGGGTAGGATGACACGCAGGAATCCGTCACTGTATCTAGCTTCAATGGCCGACTCGTCCACCGGCGCGTGAACGTAGACACCGGTCTCGAAGTCGCCATAGGCGATCTCCATCTGATGATAGGCCTTTGGCCCGCCCGCCTCACCGCGCGAACCGCGGATCCAAAGCGTCTGGCGCTCAAAGGTCACCGAGAACTCCGCGCCTCGCATCCCTGCCGCCTCAACCACAACCACAAAGGCATCCTCGGTCTCATATGCGTCCGTAGGCGGTCGCCAGAGATGGGAGCCGCGCGTCAGGTGCCAGCTCGCAGGGAGGCCCGAGCCGCGCGGCCAGGCTTCGTCGTCGCCAAGCAAGCGCAGTGTTTCGATGGTCTGCACGGGCGCGGTCTTCATGTTCGGGGGCCTTGCGAGGGTTGGCGGATAGCACATTCTACCACAGCCCCACCCTGGTGCCGGGCGCCGGGGGGATGCGGGGGCCGGTTGCTTCAGGGCATAGCTGCACTACAATTACCTGTGGACGCGAACGTTCCCGGAGGCTGCGCCCATGGATCTGCTATCGGTTCTCAGCAAGGTCGAGCTGTTCGATGGACTCACACCCACCGAGCTCAACGAGGTGGCCTTGATCTGCGCTCAGCGCGAGTACCGCGCCGGGCAGGTGATCACCACGCAGGGCGAGCCCGGGGGGGAGCTGTTCGTGATTTGCGACGGCTTCGTCGAGGTGGTGGTCAGTCCATCCGGCCAGAACCCCGCCCCTCGTACGGTGGTGCATCTCGGGCGCGGCCAGCTCTTTGGCGAGATGGCGCTGGTCGACTACGGACCCCGCTCGGCGACAGTGAAGTCGATCGCCGATCATACGGTGATCCAGGCGATCGACCGCGACGACTTCAACCGGTTGTGCGACGCCAATCATCACCTGGGCTTCGTCGTCATGCGCAACATGGCGGCCGACCTATCCTTCAAGCTGCGCCACTATCACCTGACCGGACGCTGAGGAGCCGATGAGCGCCATCTACAAGGTCAGCTACGTTGTGGTCGGTGAGACTCACCCCGGCGCGATCCTGAACACCGAACACAAGCCAGCGGTGGGGGATCACATCACGCTTGGCGGCCGCGAGTTCATCGTGCTCGAAATCGTTGACCTGATGCCAGCCCGTGGGGAGTTCCACTTCCTGCACGCCACGCTCCGTCCTGCCCCCGCCTAATCCGATTGCGATGCCTGTGCCTGAATGCAGCGGTGGCGGCCTCAAGGCCGCCACCGCTTTCGTTCTCGCCCGCCTACCTCTAGAGCGGCAGTTCCATCAGATCCTGCGCCAGTTCAACCTCACCTCGGAAGACCGCTTTCGCGCCTTCTACCAGCCCCTCCCTGCGCGCCGGAGGATAGTGGATCAGCAACAGGCGCCTGACGCCAGCCTGCGCGGCCGTCTCCCCGGCCTGCGCGGCGGACGAATGACCCAATCCCTCGCCCGACGACTCGTGCAACAGGACATCGGCATTGCGCGCCAGGCTGATCAGAGCCTGGCAGGGCTCGGTATCCGAGGTGTAACACACCGCCCGGCCGGTCGGGAGTCCCTCAAACCGCAGACCGATCGTCGGGACCAAGTGGCGCATCGGCGATGATAGGATGCGGTGATCACTGCGCTCCAGGACGACCACGCCTTCCTGCTCGGGCAGCCGATGGAACGCCACTGGGAAGAAGCTGGGCCACTTGTGCCACTGGTAGAAGTCCATCATGTCTTCCAGCCGCTCGAGGCAGTGGTGGAGGCCATAGATGCGCAGCGGCGCCTGGCGGCCTGAAAGCCACATCCCCATCAGCAGCAGCGGGATGCCCGACACATGATCAGGATGGAAGTGCGTGGCGATCAGGTCGGTGACCGAATCCATGTCGAGGCCGGCCTGATACAGCCGAATGGTCGGTGAGCCACCGCAGTCCACCAGCGTCACGCCGCCTGTCCCGATGACGGCAAGGTGCGTGTTGTCGTGGTCGACATCCGGGATGGCATGAGCTGTGCCCAGGATCACGAGTCGGGCCATCCGAGTCAGCCTCCCAGCAGCCAAGCGGCGATGCGCGGCGTCACGAACACCTCGAGCAGCGACGCGCCAATCAACAGTGGCAGCACCAGTCCCAGGCCGATGCGCGCCCACTCAGCCACCGCCTTGAGCCAGCTCTCGCCCATGGATGCACCCCTCGGCAGGCTGACGCCGGCCATGCCGAGGCGCAGGATCGCCGCCCCGGCCAGCAGCGCGGCCGGCACCTCGAGCGTCGCGTGCGGGAGCACTAGCCCCGCCAGGTACAGGCCTGCATTCTGTCCGGCCAGCGCGAGGTTACCCGCCAGGTACCCAGTAATCCCGATCGGCGCCATCAGCAGGATCACGCCCGCCACACCGAAGGTGAACACACCCCCGAGCGCGGCAAGCGCCAGCGCGGTCACGTTGTTGCGCAGGATCCACAACCAGCCCTGGGCACTCATCATTCCGAATTCCTGGAGCTGTGGCCCGATGCTGTCGGACAAGGATTCGAGATTGGAGGGGTCGAGCGGCAAGACGTAACTTGGCGCAAGACGGAGGCCGACGATGTATGCCGCGGCCAGCGCCAGCACCATCAGCAGCACAGCGGGCCGCAACCCCGGCAGAGAGCGTCTGAGGACGCCAGCGTACCATTCCCCCAGGGAGTTCGCCCCGCCGCGGAATGCAGACCACAGCGTGCGCCACACCCAGCGCAGATCGAGCACATCGAGCTCGCGCCCCAGAAGCTCCTCGCGGTTGAACAGGTGCAGCCCCATGCGCGTCAGCACGGCCGCGATCAAGAACAGCGCGACGACGATGAACCACAGCACCGTGTACCGTCCCCAGAACATGATCATGCTCTCGCCGATGATCAGCTCGGACACAGGGACGATGATGAACGAGGCCAGCAGATTGGCCGCCCGGACCGAGGTGGCCTGCGACGAGATGACCACCGCGCCGCTGACCATCACCACCGCCTGCGCCGTGGTCAACAGCAAGACCTGGACTAGCAACGGCGCCGGCGCGGTCCAGCCGACCTGATACCACAGGCCAAACAGGTAAACGGCGATGCCAAGATAGGCTGCGCCCAGCGGCGGGACCAGCGAGGCGGCGACTTTGCCCAGGTAGAGCTGCGCGTCCGACAGCGGGGTGGCGAGCAGCGGCTCGAGGGAGAGGCGCTCGCGCTCCCCGGCGAAGCTCTCGAGCGCAATCACGAGCGAGATGGAGATCGGGAAGAAGCCAACGATAAGCAGCAGGAAGGGAACCAGCCGCTCAGCGATGATCGGCGCATCGTAGCGAGCGACAAAGTCCATCGCCTGCTGTGCCGTGATGTTCATCAGCATCGGGAAGAAGAGCGTCAGCAGAATGATCGGCACGAGGATGCGCCAGTCGCGCAGCTGATCGCGGATCTCGCGTCGGGCGATGATCCACGCACCCGGAAGCAACGCACGCGGCGGCCCTAGTGCCGCTTCCACGCTACTCCTCACCTTGTGGCGCCGGGGCACCGACCACTCGCAGGTAGACGTCTTCCAGACTGCGGCCAACCTCGGTCAACAGCACGACCGGCAACCCGGCGGACGCCGCTGCAGCCAGGACGCGCGGGTTGGCATCGGCAGGATCGGGTGCCTGATAGCGAAGCCAGTCCTCGCCGCGGGCCACCACCTGCAGATCCCCGGGCAGCACTCGCATCGCGCCATCCAGCGGACAAGCCGCACGAAGCTCCATGATTGGCGGACCGACATGGGCAAGCTTGAGTTCCTGGACCGTCCCCAGCGCGGCGATGCTCCCTTGCCGGATGATCGCGATCCGATCCGCCAGCTGCTCCGCTTCCGCCAGGTTGTGGGTCGTCACGACCAGCGTGCGCTGCGAAGAGCGAAGGCGAAGGATGCTGTCACGGACCAAACGCGCACTGGCTGGGTCCATAGCCGAGGTCGGTTCATCAAGCAGCAGCACGGGAGGATCGTGCAGCAGCGCGCGGACCAGCGCCAGTTTCTGCCGCATGCCCTTGGAGAACTCGCCGAGCCGGCGATCGATGATGCCGGGCATGCCAACCTGATCGAGCAGGTCCTCCGCCCGGCGCCTGGCATCGGCGTCCGAGAGGCCATAGATGCTCCCGAAGAAGCTCAGATACTCTCCCGCGCGCATGCGCGTGTACAGGCCGTGGTGTTCGGTGAGCAGGCCGACGCGTCGCCGCACCTCGGCCGCCTGGCCCGCCACGTCAAAACCGGCGACCAGTGCCACACCCCGCGTCGGAAGCAGGATGGAGGCAAGCATCCGAGTCGTGGTGGTCTTGCCGGCGCCGTTGGGGCCGAGGAGCACGAGGACTTCGCCTGGCCGCACATTCAGCGTCACGCCAGACACGGCGGTGAAGTCGCCGAACCGCTTCGTCAGGTCCCGGGTCTCGATCGCGTATTCCATGCTCGTTTCCAGATTATAGCGCCCGCGGTCGGTCGACAACAATCGGACCACTCTCCCAGCCAGCAGGGGCCGACATACACCAAGGGCCCGGCTGATTTCCGCCGGGCCCCTGAGATCGCCGTTCAGGTGCAGGCTAGTCGCCGACTACCGCCGCTGGTGCCGCCGGCTTGCGGTGCCGCCAGAGAAGCACGCCCGTGCTCACCACCGCCGTGGCCAGCATGATCGTCTGGTTCAGGTTGATGCCGGCTACAGGCACGTAGTCCAGACGCAGGAACTCAAGCAGGAACCGCCCGAGGGGATAGACGATCAGGTAGACCAGGAACAGGTCTCCGGACTTCAGCCGATCGGCATACCGCTTCCACAGGAAGTACAGCAGCCCGGCGTTGAGCAGGTTCCACAACGACTCGTACAGGAAGAGCGGGTGGAACCGCTCGAAAGACTCATACCCCGCCAACCGATTCTCAGGCCTGATCGGGATCCCCCACGGCAGGTCGGTTGGAGGGCCATACAATTCTTGGTTGACGAAGTTGCCCCATCGGCCGATCGCCTGGCCGATGGCAATCGCCGGCGCGGCCGCATCAAGCAGGTGCGCGAACGCCAGCTTGCGCCGCCGGGCGAAGATGTACAGACCGAACACACCGCCAATGATCGCACCCGGCATCCCCAACCCACCGTTCCACGTCAGCAGGATGTCCAGCGGGTGGGTCAAGTAGTAGTGCGTATCGATCCCGGCATCGAGCAGGCTTTGCGACGGCGTGAAGATGTGCCAAAGCCGCGCGCCGATGATGCCGAAGATCAAAGCCCAGATCAATCCATCCCAGACCAGATCTGGATCCTTCTCGCGCTTCGAAAGGATCTTGCGTGTGACGAATGCACCGGCCACTGCGCCGGCCATGATGATCATCCCGTAGTAGCGGAAGTACAGCGGGCCAACATGGATGCCGTAGGCGTCAAACATTCTGCCCCCGCGCCTGGCGGCGGACCGAGTAGATGCGCTGCAAGGCGGTCAGGTTCGCCAGGATCGCGATCAAGACGATGCCCAGCCAGGGCGCACCCAGGATCAGAGACGGCGCCAGAACCAGGTAGCGCTCAAAGCGCCCCATCAGGCCGCCTCGCGCGTAGAAGCCGACCGACTCGGCCCGCGCCCGTGTATAGGGGACGAGGACCGATCCCGCCGTCGCCAGAAACGTCGCCAGGACCATCAGGTTGTCGCCGCGCTGGAGGTAGTAGACCAGCAAGCCGCCGAAGATTGCGAGCTCCGAGTATCGATCGGAGACCGAATCGGCGAACGCACCGAAGTCGGAGCGCTCGCCGCGCAGCCGGGCCATCGACCCGTCAATGGAGTCGAGCGCGCCCATCACCAACACAACGATGCCTCCGCCCAGGAACATGCCGTAGCCGAGCATCACGCTGGCCACGAAGTTCCCCAGCAACGCGGCGAGGGTCACCGTGTTCGGCATCAGCCCCAGTCGATTGAGAAAGCCAGCCACGGCATCGAGCACGCCCTTAAACCGGATGCGCAGTGCATCCGACAGCGTCAGCGGAGGATTGCGTACAGACTCGTCCGTCTGCATCGAATCACCTTTCACCAGAACGTGCGGCAATCGTAACGCGCATGAAGGCGAGCGTCAAGAAAGCATCGTCACTCGTCGTCGGAGTCATCGTCGCCGCGCAGCACCTCGCGCGTTCGGCCTCCGCTCTGGGATCGGCCGACGATGCCCAGCTCCTCCAGCTCATCCATCAACCGTGCGGCACGTGGGTAGCCGATGCGCAATCGACGCTGTAGAATCGAGGCGCTGGCGTTTCCGGTCTTCTTGACGACCTCGATCGCGCGCTGCAGGACATCGTCCGACTCATCGGGGATAGCCTGACGCGTCAGGATCTCCTCCCACGGTGGGCGGACCTCGGCGGGCCGTTCCGGCTGCTCTTCGGCTTCAGTCTGAGCCTCGGCCTTCCAGTATTCGACAAGCCTCTGGATCTCCGCGTCGCTGACGAACGCTCCCTGCAGGCGCAGCGGCGCTGAAGCTTCGGCGGACAGGAAGAGCATGTCGCCGCGCCCGAGCAGCGTTTCCGCGCCCTGCGTATCGAGGATCACCCTCGAGTCGACGCTGGAGGCAACGGCGAACGAGATGCGCGCAGGGAAGTTGGCCTTGATCAGCCCGGTGACGATGTCTGTGCTCGGGCGCTGGGTCGCTACGACGAGGTGGATCCCTGTGGCGCGCGCCATCTGCGCCAGGCGCACCAGGGTGCGCTCCGTCTGATCGGGCGCCATCATCATCAAGTCGGCCAGCTCATCGAGCAGGATGACAATCCGGGGTAGTCTCTCAGCCCCCGGCCTGCGCCGGGCCTTCTTGTTATACGAGTCCAGATCGCGTGCCCGCGCCCCCTCTAGCAGCTTGTAGCGCCGGTCCATCTCCACCGTGCACCAGCGCAGCACGCCAACGATCCGCTCGAGGTCGGTTTCGACCTTGCCGTACAGGTGCGGCAATCCATTGAACCTCACCAGCTCGACCATCTTGGGGTCGATCATCACGAGGCGCAGGTCCTCAGGAGTGTTGTTCATCATCAGGCAGGCGGCAATGGCAGTGATGCACACCGACTTGCCTGAGCCGGTCGTGCCGGCGATCAGCAGATGAGGCATGCCGGAGAGGTCAGCCACCACCGCCGCACCGGCCACATCGCGCCCGAGGGCAATGGCCAACGGTGATCCGATGGACTGGAACGAATCCGACTCAAGGATCGGCCGCAGCCTCACCATCGCCGATCGTCGATTGGGGACCTCGATGCCAACGTAGGGTTGCCCTGGGACCGGCGCCTCAATGCGGATGGTCGGCGACGAGAGCGCCAGCGCCAGGTCGCTCGCCAGCGCGGAGATCTGGGATACGCGGACCTTCTGCTTGCGCGCTCCTTCTTCGTCCCCCGGGCGCTCAACAAAGCCCGGCTCGACCGCGAACTGCGTGACCGCCGGCCCCGTCTTGAAGTCGACGACCTTGGCCGGAAGTCCAAAGTCGGCCAGAGTCTTCTCGATCAGCCCGGCGATCTGGTTGATTTCCCTGGACGTCACACGGGCGCTGTCGCCGCTTTCCAGCAGATCAAGCGGCGGCAGGTTCTCATCGCGCGCTGCCGCCCGAGACGGCTTCTCTGAGACGCTCTCTGTCACGGTGAAGCTCTTGCGGAACTCGCGCGGCAGGCGACGTGTCGGCTTGGGTGCGGACGCGCCTTCGGCCTCGGCGGTCGCTGGCGCAGCGGCCATCGGCACCGCGAATGCGGCGATGGGCTCGCTGGCGCGAAGTTCCACAAGCTTCGCACGCAAGCGGCGCGCCAGCGGAAGGCCGGCTGCGGCGACAACCGCGACCAACACAATCGCTGAGAAGACCGGGCCGATTGAGTCCACGAGGATCTTTGCGATCCCCCACCCGATCAGCCCGCCCCAGCCTCCCGCCTCGGCCGCCGGCAGGTCCGTTCCGCTGATCACCCCCAGCAGCCCGAGCAACCCGGCCAGCGCCGCCTCGGCAGCGATGACCATGCGCCACGCGATCGGCCCTACGGCCCCGATCCGAGCACGGATCAGGTAGACCGCACTCAGCACGAGCACTCCGGGGACAAGCCATGCAGCCCACCCAAGCCAGCGCTTGAGGCCCGCAGCCAGCGTGAGCACCAGTGAACCCTGGGTCACCCCAAGCAGCGCCAGCAGGATGAGGAGCGCAGCCGCGATCAGGGCCAACGCGCCAAGATCCTCCGCTGGCTCCCGCAGGCGATCAAGCAGGTCGCGCCTCGGATCCTCCGCGGCGGCCTTGGCTCTGGGTGTTGGGGGGAGTGCTTCCCCCGGGCGTCCGCTCATCACCAACCCTGTAAACGAAGGCCGGGCGCGAAACAGCCGCGCCCGGCACGCGGTGTCTCAGAACCAGCCTCAGTGAGACGCAACCACTTCGTGCTCGGAGGCTGCCTCGCCCTGCGCCGCCAGCCGCAGGCTCAGGCCCAGACGGCGCTCGGCTCCATCGATGTGAACGACGCGCGCTCGGACGCGCTCGCCTTCCTGCAGTCCATTCTGCGCTTGGCCCCCGCTCCCGTCCCCGAATTCCGAGATGTGGACCAAGCCCTCCAGCCCTTCCTCTAACCCCACAAAGGCCCCAAAGCGCACGATGTTCGTCACCACACCTTCCACGATCTCGCCAACGCTGTACCGGTCCTCAACCGTCTGCCATGGATCGGGCATCAGATCCTTGAGGCTCAGGGCCACCCGCCCCTGTTCCCGATCCACGGAGAGCACCTTGACCTCAACGGACTGGCCACAACATACCGCGTCCGACGGGTGACGCACGCGGCCCCAGGACAGCTCGGAGACGTGGATCAAGCCCTCCACTCCGCCCAGCTCGACAAAGACCCCAAAGCGCGTGATGTTGGTGACAGTGCCGGAGATCCGGTCGCCTGGACACAGCCGAGCGAGCAGTTCCGCACGGCATCCCGGCCCGGCCTGGGCCGCCCGCTGCGAGAATACCAGGCGCCCTCGCTCCGGATCGAACTCGATCACCTTCAGGCAGAGCGTGGTGCCCACGAGCGCCGAAAGCTGATCCGAGCGGTCTGCTCCCTCGCCCGCCGGTGGAAGGTTCACCAGGTGCGAGACCGGCACGAAACCTCGCAGGCCATGGGCCTGGACCAGCAGCCCGCCCCGGTTGTATCCGATCGCCGGCAGCTCAACCGTGTCGTCCGACTCGTACAGTTGCCGCGCCCAGGACCAGTCTTCCGCCGAACCCGGGCAGTTCACGCGGTCGACCCCGGCCTCACCTCCCCGGGGCCGC
>JAPLGR010000379.1 GCA_026390045.1 Chloroflexota bacterium
ACCTGCTGAAGAAAAATCGCAATGTCCTCGACAAACTCCGGCCCAGCTCTGGCGATCCTATCCTGCTTCTACCCATTCGTTCTGCGGGCTCGGTTTCGGCGATCTTCTATGTGGATGCGGGAGGCAAGAAGAAGTAGTTGCCCGTTGACGCCTTGAAGATTCTGGCTGAGTTTGCCGGGGCGCAACTTGACCGGCTGATGGCTTTGAGCGGCGGCATTTCAGCCCCGGCAGAGGTGGCTGAGGCCGAGCCGGAACCGGCTGAGGCGGTGGCAGAGGAGCCGGGGCGCGAGGCGCCAGTCGCGACGATTGAGGCTGAGCCTGTTGAGGCGCCGGCCGCCGAGGCTTTGCCGACCCCGGTGCTCGGCGAGACTGTTCCTGTGGAACCAGCCCTGCCGCCTCCGCCGGCTCCAGCAGTCGAGGAACCTGTCGTAGCGGCACCCCGAGCGGAAGAGCCCGTGGTTGCTCCTCCGCCTCCAGCCCCGGCGCCAGCCGCGCCCGCAGTGGGGTTCGACCTATCTCAGCTCAGTGAGGCTGAGCAGAAGATCCACCGGGACGCCAAGCGGTTTGCCAAGCTGCTGATCTCTGAGATCGAGCTGTACAACAAGGCCAAGGTTACGGACGGGCGGAAGAACAGCGACCTCTATAAGCGCCTGAAATCGGACATCGACCGCAGCCGCCAGACGTACGAGAAGCGTTTTGGCAAGACGGTGGGGAAGCAGTACGACTACTTCCACGAGGAGTTGGTGAAGACGCTGGCCGGCAACGATTCGTCCCTCTTGGGGTCGGAATACCCCGGCCCTTCGGTTTGAGACCCCGCGATCAAATCCTGACCGGCCTTTGCCTGGGGCTGGTCTGCCTTTTCTCCGCGGCCTCGCTGCGCGCGGAGGCTGACCCGCTCAGCGGGCGCCTGCAGCAACTCGCAGCTCGGGCGGCGGAGAAACGCACTTGGGCACCGCTGCGCCACTATGCGGAGTCGGCGCCTGATTCCGAAAGACGCGGCCAGGCTTACCTTGTGCTCGGCTACCGGGAATACGAAGCGGCCGAATACCCAACTGCCGCCGACGACCTGCGCCAAGCCGCAGAGACGGGCTTTTCGCTGGCCGATTTTGCCAAGTACTACTGGGCGCTGGCCGCCCGCCAAGCGGGTCAATCCGGCCAGGCCATTGAAGCCCTGGACGGATATGCCGAGCGCTATCCCACCAGTGCGCTGCGGGTTGAAGCCCTGGCGCTCGTGGCAGAACTGTTGCTGGAAACCGGTCAGCGCGCGCGGGCCATTGACGTGCTTGCAGCCGAGCCCCGGGTCCGGCAGCGGCCGCCGCTGGCTCTCCTGCTGGCACAGGCGTACTGGGATGCGAAACGGCCCGAAGAAGCCGCCCGGCGCTTTCAGGAGGTGTACTACGCCTTTCCGGCCGCAGCCGAGGCCAAAGCTGCGGCGGATGCTCTGGATCGGCTCCGGGCGGAGTTGGGAACGAGTTTCCCCCAGCCGACGCAGGAAATCCAGACGGCGCGTGCCGAGCTGCTCTGGGCCAAGTCGGGGTCGAAGGACGCCCTCGCCGAATACGACGCGCTGCTTCAAGCCTATCCGGATAGCCCATTCGTGCCGCGCTGGAAAGTCGGCCGAGCGCGATGTCTGGTGCGGCTCAGACAGGCCGAGCAGGCCGTCGAATCCCTGCCCGACAGTTTCCCGG
>JAPLGR010000048.1 GCA_026390045.1 Chloroflexota bacterium
GGCCTCTTCCGGCGAGCAAGGTCGCCATGCTCCTACTGACCTCATCGATGACAACCACTTCGTCGGACGGCCGTGCCTTCAATAACTCAGTCTACCTTAGTATGGCAGCGCTGGATTTGCTCAAGATATGACGAGGCCTTGGCCGATGCAATCTCCCAACGGATAAACCTTGGGAGGTTTGAGCATGGACGGCAGGCAGATTGGCTCGTTGGAGCCGGCACTGGAGCAACTGACGGGATCGTTTCGGAAGTGCTTTCACGAGCCGACGTTCAAGCATTTTCGGACGTACCTGCTGGGGCTGATGGAGGACCTGCGCCGCAAGAATGTCGAGGCCATCGCCCTGGCGGCCGACACGCCGGTTCGGACGCTGCAGGAGTTCCTCTCGCAACACTGCTGGGATCATGATCGAGTGCACGAACTCTACCAACACCTCGTCGCCGACCGTCACAGTTGCCCCGACGCCATCGGGGTGATCGACGGTTCTGGCCATCCCAAGCAAGGCGACAAGACGCCCGGCGTCCAGCGGCAGTATTGCGGGCAGACGGGCAAGATCGACAACTGCGTGCTGGGCGTGCACCTGTTGTACACCGACAATCATCCGGCCAATCCCTTCAGTTGCATGCTGGACAGCGAGCTTTATCTGCCCAAGATTTGGGACCCAGATCTCCCTCGCCGCCGCGAGGCCGGCATCCCGGATGACCTGCACCATCAACCAGACTGGCAGGTCGCCGTCGATCTGGTTCTGGAGGCGTTGGGCAATGGGATTCGCTTCTCGTGGATCACCTTCGACGAGGGCTTTGGCAAGGTTCCGGCGTTCTGGTTTGCGATGGACGCCCTGGGGCAACGCACCGTCGGGGAAGTGCCGGCCAACTTCCGCTGCTGGCCCACCGAGCCGCAATATGACAGCCTCCAGGGGCCGTTCGCTTCCAAAGAGGTGCAGAACGTGGTGCGACACAGCCCGGTCTTCTATCAGCAGGACTGGCAGAAGATCCAGGTCAAGGACACCACAAGGGGCAAACAGGTCTGGTATGCCAAAGCAGCGCGGGTGCAACTGGTGGATGGCGATGGAAGCCGCTCATTCCCGACGGATCGACGCTACTGGCTGATCCTGGCCAAGAGCGCCAGGACCGACGAGGTGAAGTACTTCGTCTCCAACGCTCCGGCCAACGCGAAGATCGAGGACATCCTGCGGGCGGGGCTGGCTCGTTGGCACGTGGAGAAATGGTTCGAGCGGGCCAAACAACTGGCGGGCTTCGGCCAGTTCGAGGTCCGCAAATACGTCGGACTCCTACGACACTGGCTATGCAGCCGGATCGCGATGTACTTCCTGGCCGTGCAGACAAGACGGCTTCGGGGGGAAAAATCGGCGGATCACCTTCGAGCAGGTCACCGAAGCCTGCCGCCTGCTGCTGGAGAAGATCATCAACTGCTGGCGGAGATCGTGGCGTGAACTTATCCAGCGGACGGCATACTACCAGTGGCGAAACTCGCTGTCCTACGCCTGCCGCGCCCGAACGGCCAACGCTGCCATCGACTCAACGTAGCGCTGTCATATTAGGATACCAGGACTTGCACCGGGTCACCACCGGAGTCCGACATGCCCTGCGGGCTGGAGGTCAGAACTCCACGCTCGCTGCGACGGCCCAATGACTCCGCAGGCTCACTTCTCGGGCGCCGGCGGAGGTGTACTGGAGTTCCGGAGGAGGCGATACGGTTCATCCGGCGGAGGCGTACTTGGCCCCAGGCAGGATCAGGCGAGCCGGAGCGTTTGCCTGCCCGCCATCACCGTGGGCAGGCGGAAAAACGGAAGCAACCGGGGGGGCTGGTTTTCCGCCTGGGGTCCCACGGCGATGGCGGAGATACGGGAAGCACGCAAGAACCGGATGAAAAACCTAAATTTGGCCTTGACAGTCGGGAATATGGTAATATAATCTGATGTCGTATTCGGAATGCAATTTTACATTCGGGATATCTTTATGAAAGAGCGGCTCAATAGTAAGTATCAGAGTCTGGTGCGAAGCCTCAGGAGCGAGATCGTTCAAGGCGTCTACGGTCCCGGCCATCGCCTTCCCACCCGCGTGGAGCTCGGAGCGGAGCACGGCGTCGGCGTAGCCACC
>JAPLGR010000265.1 GCA_026390045.1 Chloroflexota bacterium
GTGCCGTCGAGGAAGAGCCGATCGAGGACGGCGCGCTGCGACGGCTGGGCGGTCCTTCTGCTGAAGTTGTCGCGAGGCTAGACGGCGGGCGGATCAGCGGGCAGGGGCTCGGCGAGGAGACATGCCGCATCGTGCGCCGGCCCCAGTTCTCGCAGCACCGGGTCTTCCTGCTTGCACCGATCGACGGCGATCGGGCAACGAGGGTGGAACCGGCAGCCGCTGGGCAAATGGACCGGGTTCGGCGTCTCGCCTGTGAGGATCATGCACTTGCGCCGCAGGCGTGGATTGGGGACAGGGATCACCGAGAGAAGCGCCTGAGTGTAGGGATGAAGCGGGTGCGCCAGCACCGCCTTGGTCGGCCCAGTCTCCACGATCCGGCCGAGGTACATGACGGCAATGCGATCCGTGAAGTAGGCCGCCGTGCCCAGGTCATGCGTGATGCACAGAATGGAGATCCCGCGCCGCGTGCGCAGCTCGTCCAGCAAGTTCAAGATCTCGGCACGGATCGAGACATCCAGCATGCTGACCGGCTCGTCGGCGATCAGCAGGATCGGTTCGAGGACGAGCGCGCCGGCGATGACCACGCGTTGCCGCTGGCCGCCGGACAGCTCATGCGGCCTTCGCCCAAGGTAGTCCTCGGCGGGACTGAGCCCGGCGGCTTCCAGTGCATGGCGCACTCGCTCGAGCAGCTCCTCCCGCGTCCCTGCCAGCCCATGCACCTCAAGCGGCTCGGCCACCGTCTCGTAGACCGTGGCGCGCGGATTCAACGACTCATACGGATCCTGGAACACCATTTGTACCTGGCGGCGCAGGCCCTTCATGGTTAGCGTCGGTTGGAAGGACGGCTCGCGCCGGAAGCTCTGGCGCTCGAGCGCGGCGATGGTCGCGCGCGGTGCCTCGCCGCGTCTCCCCAGGTGCGTCACGTCCTCGCCGTTGAACTGGATCGTCCCTTCATCCGCTTCCAGCAGGCCCATCAACGTCAGAGCCGTGGTGGTCTTGCCGCAGCCGCTCTCCCCGACGAGCGCCAGGATTTCGCCCCGCTGCAGCTCAAACGAGATTCCATCGATCGCGTGAACAGCCTCCGCCGGTCGATTTGTGAGCGTGCCGATCAACCCGCGCGGGAGAGGGAAGCGCTTGCACAGCCCGTCGACGGCCAGGAGTACGCCGGCGCCGTGAGCGGGCAGGGAGGAGGCGATGGCGTCAGGTTCCGCCATTCGCCGCTCCTCCATCGTGGAGATGACATGCAACCCAGTGCCCGGGCAGCACCTCGCGCGGCTTCGGCTGCTCCTGCCGACAGCGGTCGAAAGCCTCTGTGCAGCGCGGTGAGAAGCGACAGCCCGGCGGCGGCGCGTTCAACCGAGGGGGATATCCAGGGATCGATACGAGCTTCCCCTCAGGCCGGCTGAGATCGGGGAAGGCGGCCAGCAGGCGGCGCGTATAGGGATGCATCGGCTGGTTGAAGATGCCATCCACCCCGCACGACTCGGCCAGGATGCCGCCGTACATCACGAGCACCCGATGGCAGATCTCAGCCACGACGCTCAGATCGTGGGTCACCAGGATGACGGCCATCCCAAGCTCGCGCTGCAGACGTTCCAAGAGCTCTAGGATCTGCGCCTGGATCATCACATCGAGCGCCGTCGTCGGCTCATCTGCGATGACGACCTGCGGATTGCAGGCCAGGGCCATGGCGATCATGGCGCGCTGGCGCATTCCTCCGGAGTACTGGTGCGGAAACTGAGACCGCCGCTCGCCGGGAATCCCCACCATCTCGAGGAGCTCGTTGACCCGCGGCTCGGCTTCATCCAAGTTCGGCGCGAGGCCG
>JAPLGR010000709.1 GCA_026390045.1 Chloroflexota bacterium
AGTTCTGCCTGCGACAACTTTTGTGGAGGACCAGTTGGCGGGGGCGAAGTTTGTCGGTCCGGTCGTGCTACCGTTCTGCGTGATCGTGAGTGTCGGGGTCGTGGCGGCAAGGAGCTGGCCGTCGGACAAGACATCGCTTGGGATGACGAGGTTGCCGTAGGCGAAATAGTCTGAGACCTGGAACTGGAGCGCGTACTCGATCGTGTCGCCCGGCGACGTACCGGCGGGGCCCGTGTCCGACACGATCGAGGCTGTCTTCTGAATGGCGAGCGAGCGCGCCGTGAAGGTCTGCGTCGCACTGGCCGCAGGCGTCTGCGGGCCGTCGCGGACGTCGAGCGGCGTCCACGAGCCCTGAGCGTTGGCCGTGTTGCTTATCGGGACGCCCGCACCGGCGGTTGGGCTGCTGTGGGACACGACCGACGACCCCAAGGCGTTGTTGTCGGGCACGTAGAATGTGATGGTCTCTGTGGCATCGCCGGCACCCGCCCCACCTGTGATGCTGACAAGGCGGCGCGTCAGCAGCCCACCCGGCGTGACGGTGCTCGGCGTGGCGATGGCCGCCGAGGCCGGGGCCGTTGCCACACTGACGAATTGGATCGAGCCGGACAGATTGTCGCTGACGTCCAGGTTGGTGATCGTCTGGCCAGTGGCGACATCGACGGCGATGGTGTAGGTGCGCTGGAAATTGGGGCCGGTAGCCGTCTCATTCTCCGGCCCGCTGAAGACCTTGGTCATCCCGAGCAGGGTCGGCGAAGTACTGGCCACGGTGGCGCTTCCGACCAATGGGACGGGAGGCACGGTGCCGGTCGGGGTGGAGCCATAGCGAAAGCCCGGTTGGGCGCGGATCGGCAGGTTCTGGGCAAGATCGGCAAACCGGCTCAGTGCGGCGGTGACGCTGATCGCGGCTGGCGGCTGCGTCGGAACAAAACTGCCAAAGGGCAATTGCAGGATCGAAAGCTGCCAGACGTAGACGGCGCTGCCGGTGTAGTTGCCGGGCGCTGCCGGGCAAACTCGGGCTATGCCGTCAGATGTCGGGGTGAAGTTAGCGCCGGCGTTGCAGTTGATCGTCTGAAGTACGGCGGCTATGCCGCCATACGTGGCACTGACGATACTGATCCCGTCATTGCCGGGTGCGGGGCTCGACCCATCGATGCCCGATAGAGGAAGGTAGAGGTCGACGTAAGGGCCGTAACCGGTGTCCACGGGATCGGCGTTGTCAAAAGTGACGGTGAAGGTGAAGTTCTCGCCCAGCAGCGTTTGTGTCGGAACGCTCAACGCCGCGCTGGGAATGGGCGCGGCGTGCGGCCGCGCCATCGCCACGGGCGGCGGGACCAGCAGCGACGTCAGCGATGCCAAAGCCGCGCCCCAAAACAGGACGCGGCGCAGCGAATACCCCTTCACGGCACGCAGGATCGGGCGGAAAGCCCCCATGCTGACCTTGATACGGCAAAGCCCAGGCTCACGCTGTATGGCATGGGTGCGCCCGCTTCCCCCTTCAGGGCACTAGCTTCGCCTCCCACCAATCTTACCGCCCCTGCCCAGTGGGCGCAATGCGGCCGGTCTCTGGGACCGGCAGTACCCCGGTACGGCGCACGAATGCCGGGCTACTCCGGCTCGCCCACCGGCAGCCACACTGTGAAGCCCGTCCCCGCCTCCGGCGTGCTCTGGACGTCGATCCTTCCGGCGTGCCGGTCAACGATCTCCTTGCAGATGGCCAGGCCGAGGCCGGTGCCCGACTCCCCGGACTCGCGCCCGGTCTTCCCGCGATAGAAGCGTTGGAAGAGCTTGGGCAGGTCCTCGGCCGGGATGGGCGGCCCATCATTCCAGACGCGCGCCCCGATCTCCCGCCCGCCCTCCGGCCGCTCCCGGACCAAGCTGGTCAGCGTGACGTGTCCTCCACTTGGCGTGTAA
>JAPLGR010000185.1 GCA_026390045.1 Chloroflexota bacterium
GACGTAGAGACCGGAGAAGCCGTAGACCTTGGTCAGGCAGATCTGCAGGATGGGGAGATAGCCTTGCAGCCATTCCTGCTGATCAATGACCAGGCCCGTCCAGCCCCCCTGGATGGCCGCGATGGTCGCCGGGGAGAGGTCGAACCCAGCGATCTGGATGTCGCCTGGGTTCTTGCCGGCGGCCTTCATATAGGTCTCCGCCGTAGCGGTCAGGCCGCCGTGGTCCGTCACCACCAGCTTGACATCGGGGTGAGAGGAGACGTAGGCGGAGAAGGTGGGGGCGCCAGCCACGGGGTCGGCGTTGGTCGCATCGTCGATGGGGATATAGTCCACAGTCACGCCGGCTGCCTCGAGTGCGTCGATCACACCCTTGGTCCTCAACCCTCGGGTAGGCTGCTCGAGCAAGCCCCAGACCATGGCGAGGTCGCCGCTCTTGAGACCGAAGCGCTTGGCAGCTTCAGCCCCCAGCGCCTGGCCAGCCGTGTAGTTGGAGGCGCCGACATAGCCGAAACCGGCAGCGGCGTACTTCTCGATCATCAGGGGCAGCTCGGTGTTCTGGCTGGTGACGATGATGCCCTTGGATTCCGCATCCTCGATTAGCGGATCGAAGGCTTCGTCAGCCGGATGCCCCATCACTGCGATGCCGTCCGGTTTTGTGGCGGCAGACTCTTGGAACTGCTGCATCATCTTCTGGGGATCCCAGTCCGACCAGACGTACGCCACGGAGGGACCCAGGTCCTCTTCGGCTTGCACGGCGCCGTTGTAGACGTTAACGGCAAAGACGCCGCCCTCCGGTCCGCCAGGGAAGAACACGATCTTCACGTCGCTGCACCACTTAGTTCCAGCCGCGGCGGCCGGCGGTTGCGCAGCCGCTGGTGTTGCCGCGGCGCCACCGCACCCCGCCACGAGCGTCGACAGCACAAGGATGAGCCCGACGAGGGTGCTCATCCTGTGCAGAGTCCGCGTGTCCATCTTATCCTCCTCGTGCTTTCGCTTGGGATCCTTGCATGGCCCCCGCATCGCTTGGCCGGGGAATGCCCGATCGGTCCGCAATGGATGGGAATCTTCAGTCTCAGGTTCGGGGGCACACCAAGAAGCTCAGGGCTCGGGGCGGAGACGGGGATTGGAGGGAAAGCCAACAGACCGTTTCGCCCGCGACGATCGCCTTCCTCGGCGTGACTCGCCTTGAAGGGAGCCCGGCGCCTACATGGGTGGCCTCCTGGCACCTCCTTCGACCTGCGAGCGAGACGAAGGGGGGTCTCCGTTCTGCGCAGGTCCCTGGAATCGGGAAGCTTGATCGCCTGTCAGCGAGGCGTGAGCCCGATCTGCCCCGGCGCACGCCATTTCTCTGTGAACGCTAACATTGTGGCGCGGTTTCTAGGTGCGAGTCAAGAGGATTGAGCCATCGAATCGCGCGGCCGGCTGACATGGCAACGCGGCACACCCCTCCACCATCCCCCAACGCAAGCGTATTCTTGATAAATACGGGAGGACTGCTCGGGAAACGAGACGTCGAGCGCGGCCATGCCCCCATCGTGCACGTGCCCTCCGTCCCGGCGACGCCCCGACGAAAATTGCTCGGAAGCATCCTTCCGCAATCCCTACGCGTGTAGGACCAACCCCCTGGCGCGTCCCAGCGCGCATTGTCTCGGACGTTGCCCGGCCGATCGGAGCAGGACCCGCGGCCTGGGCAGCGCGGAGGAGCAGGGCCGTCGCCCGGTATCCGTCCCCTGTCGGGGCGGCTGTCATTCCTGCCCATCCTGGCCAGGGGTCGCGCAGCAAAGACATCAGCATCTCCAATGGGCTGGTGTGAGGCAGTGGATGCAGGATGGGGCCCGGAATGCCAGAGGTGCAGTACGTGTACGCCGATGGGATCAGCACATGTCGAGCGGATGATCGGCTGGCCGGCGGGCAAGGTGCCTCCAGCCGACTTCGGACAGAACCCCAGGACCCCGTGATGAGGAAGCTTTCGTCCATGTTGCGCACCATGCGCTCGAATCGCACTATGGGAACCGTGAAGGTCAGCCGGTCAGCAGGCACGCATGGACGCGCCGACACATCGAACATCCCCAGTACGCACCTCGGGTTCTCGGACCTCGCCTCCAAGAACGGGTAGCTGATGATCGACGCACACCCGGATCCCATGGGCGCCATGACCTGGTTGGGATCAGCAGAGTCGTAGTTCGCCAGAGTGAAGAGCCCCGAGAGGATGTCCGGCGTGGCAAAGAAGATGACCGCCAGGGGAGATTCTCTCTCGGCAAGCTTGTCCCAGCGCTTGAAGACGAGATAGCTGTCGGGTGCGTCGAACGCCGGGTGGGCCTCCAGGTACTCTCGAACGAGCTCAGGAGACTTCTTGTAGCGCTCGCCTTCCATCTCTCCTGGAATCCCGCAGGACAGGAAGTACTCGAAGTTGGGGCGGAGCGTCTGTGAGAAGCCGGTGTATCGCTTGCCGCCCGCACAACCCGGAGTCGTCTCCTCGTAGACGAACGGGTAGCCCTCCCGGACTCGGCTCAGATTGCCAATCAGACAGCGATGCGTGTAGGCAGTGGCGGCCCTGTCCGCTTCCGAGACGCGGTCAACGTAAAAGTAGCCTATCGGAAGGTCCTGATCACCGAAGTACTTCTTCCATCGAGAAAGGAAGAAAGCACTGAGTGAAGCATCCATGGCCGAGACTCCCCTCCTCGAAAGCCCTCAATCGATCAGCGAGAAAGCCCCCGACAACTGACTGCCAGCCTTCCTGACCGTCGACTCTACCCCTCCCCGCCTGCGGCGTTCTCCTCAGTCGCGCCACAGCCGGCCAGATCGCAAGCTGTTGGATTGACAGCCCCTCGGACTCTATCGCGGTGCCCGCGATATTCCCGTTGGCCGACCAGGTCTAGCCACGGACCCTTCCAGCATCACAGGTCGATCCTGGCCGCCCGCTTCGCCATCGCCTTGCGGCTCTCAAGGTCGTAGCTCCTGAAGATGGCCTTGCGCTCCGCCTCCGGCGACCCGCCGCCGTGCACGCTGGCCACCATCAGCAGCCCGGCATACTTGGAGGCGGTCAAGTCCTCGATCAGCCGGAAGCATCGCACCCGGTCGTCGATGGCGACGGCAGCCGGTCCGGCCAGGTACTTCTTCAGATACCCACCCACCTCCGGGCTGCGATAGTCTTCTTCGGAGGGCATGGTCACCACCAGGCCTCCGGCCAGGTCCTGCAGCAAGGCGATCTCATGATGCAGATTGGTGCCGGCGTAGTACTTGCCGACGTTCGCGTACACCAGATCGGGCAGATAGGTCCCGGAGGTCATCGGCTGGCCCCTGAGTGAGGCCGCCAGGCCGCAGGCGTGAACGAGCTCGGCGGTGATCATGAACTCGGTCAGCTTCTCGCGAACGTGGTTCGCCTTCTCGATGCCGTTGTACTCGGCCACGAGTGCCGCCGCCCCGAGCAGCAGATCGGAGATTGCCGGCTTGCACCCGCAGTAGGAATGGCGGTGGTAGGTGGCGAAGGTCTCCGCCAGGTAGCCCGCCAGCTGCCATTCCCCGCACAGGAAGACGCGCTCCCACGGCACGAAGACGTCGTCGAAGATGGTCAGCGACTCGACGCTGGCAAAGCGCGAGCTGACCGGGGAGGCCATCTCCCGTTTGACCGCCGGCGCCGCCCCGCGGCAGATCATGGTGATCCCCGGCGCGTCGGCCGGGATCGCAAAGGCGACGGCGTAGTCGGTGTCCTCCTCGCGCATGTCACGCGTCGGCAGGACGATGATCTCGTGCGCCTAGGGCGCCAGCGTGTTGTGCGCCTTGGCGCCGCGCACCACGATGCCGTCCGGCTTCTTCTCGACGACGTGCAGGTACAGGTCCGCATCCGCCTGCTCGTGCGGCCGCAGCGATCGGTCCCCCTTGACGTCGGTCATGGCCGCGTTCCCCACCAAGTCATTCTCCTGGAAGTACTTGAGGTATTCCAACAGCCGCGGGTAGTACTGCGTCCCGAACATGCCGTCCGCATGGTGGGTGATGATTGACAGGGCATTGAGGGCGTCCACACCCATGCAGCGCTGAATGCAGCCCGTTGCCCGGCAGTACAGGCGGGTCATTTCGACCTTCTTCTGCAGGTCCTGCGGGCTCTGGTGGATGTGGGTGAACCGGTTGATGGTCTTCCCGGTCAGGTGCGACGTGGCAGTGACCATCTCCTGATGATCCGCCATCTGCGGCCACTCGTAAGTCATTCGGACGATGTTGACCCCGGGGACGATCTGGGGATGCTCCCACGGCTTCTCGACCTTCTGGCCGTTCATCCAGACGTTGTGCTTCATGGCCGCCAGGCTGGCGACGTACTCCTGAGGGGTCTTCATGGCAGGGACTCCTGAAATGCGGACTTGGCCGCCGACGCGGTGCCGGAAGACAAGGGAGACCGCTCTGACCCCCGAAGCTGTCCGGCATCGACAGGATGGCAGCTCGGCATACCCCATCATAGAACGGATGCCGAAGCCCGCGCCATTCGACCCGGCCGCCCAGGGCATGCTCAAGCGCCTGCGGCCGCGAGGTGATGCAGGTGCCGCCGGTGGCTCCACGCCCCTCAAGGAGGCACGACCGGGGCACTTCCGGTTCAGTTACGCCGCGATTGAGGCGCAGCCCCAATAGCGGGCTGGCGGTTCTTGCCCTATCATTAGGAGGCGTTGTCCCCGCTCTCCACCCCATTCACCAAGGAGGCTGCAATGACCAGGAAGCGATCCCGTTCATGGGTCTGGCAGATTGTGCTCTTCCTCGTTCTGAGCATCCTGTTCTCCGCACTGCCTTTCGCCTTCGCCCTTCTCCTCGACAAGTCGAGCGTCCCACTGGCGATCATCACTGCCTGGTACGCGGCCTTCCCGCCGGTGATCCTGCTCATCCTAGCCTGGCTTCTGTATCACGATGAGCCGAGCTGGGCGGCCATCGCCGGGCGCATGGCGGTGAGCGTCGGGATCTGGTTCGGCCTCCAGGCGCTCTTCGCAGCGCTGGTCAAGGTGCACGTCCTGGTGCGGCTCCTTGCGCTTCCGGCCACCCTCGCAGGCGACAAGGGGTACATTCTGGGAACGCTGATCTTCCTGGTCGGCGGCCTGGCACTGTGGATCGCAGGCCCGCGCCTGGGTCTAGCGCGGGCATCCGCGCCCAACAAGACCGCATTCGCAGTGGGCACCGCCGCGTTCCTGGGGCTGGCCGTGCTTGGCCTCGCCCTGCTGATCGCGCTGACCACCGTCAAGGCCACAGCTCTACCCTCCGGTGGGCCGGAAGCTCCCACCAAGGACGAGGTCTTCGGCTACGCCACCGATGTCTACAACATGGGCATCCGCCGTCCCGGCTGGCCTGCCACTGAGCAGGTAAGGGACTACGTTGTCAGTCAGCTCAAGTCGTTCGGCTTTGAGGACGTGAAGGTCGAGCCGTACACGTTCGACCTGTGGAGGGAGAACGCGTGGAGCCTGACGGTTGAGCCATCCGGCGAGGCGTGGCAGCCAGAAACGTACTTCTACCCCTACTCAGGCCCCACCAGTCCAGACGGGGTCGAGGCAGAGTTGGTCTACGTTGGCGAGCCGACCGAAGAGAACTTCGCCGCAGCCGACGTGGCGGGCAAGATTGTCCTGGTCGACCTCCCGGCGACCGACATCAGCTGGGATCAGATGAAGCTCTTCACCTTCATTGCCTATGATCCGGACAAGACGGCCGAAGGATGGTCGCATCCCTACCCAATCGGCTGGCCGGTGCTCGAAGTGTCTGCCCTGGCCGAAGCGCACGGCGCCGCCGGGTTGGTGGGCATCCTGCACGAGTACCCTGAGATGGGGACCTTCACCTACTACGCCCCATACGACGGCGAGATCCGGCCCGTGCCGGGTCTGTATGTGCGGGATGAGGATGGTCAGCGGCTGATCGATCAGATCCAGGCCGGGACCACCCGCGCCCGGCTGGTACTCGACGCGGAAGTATCCAAGGGCGGCGGCACGGCCTGGACGGTTTACGGCATGCTGCCCGGCCAGCGCGACGACATCGTGATGGTGCACACCCACTACGACGCTCCGTGGCAATCCGGCATCGAGGATTCGGGGGGCATCGGGATGGTGCTGGGCCTGGCCCGCTACTATGCCGAGCTGCCCGCCGACCAGCGCGAGCACACGATGGTCTTCTATTTCGGGGGCACACACATGATCGGCGCGCGTGCCAACACCGCCTTCATGGAGGCGCACACCGACGATGTCATGTCCAAGCTGGTGGTCGACATCGCCATTGAGCACATCGCCGACGACTACAACCCGCCCGCCGCGCCGGCCGGCCTGGTCGAGCCGCGCGGCAACTTCATCTTCGAGAACCCGGTGATGGTGTCCGCCCTGGCGGGGTCGGTGGCCACGCACGGCTCGTATCGCACGCTGCTCTTCCCCACCGGCACGCCGCTGGGCGTTCCGACTGATGCCGGGATGTTTGCCGAAGCAGGCTATCCCGTCTCCAGCCTGATCAGCGGCCCGGTGTGGCTGTTTGACGACGACGACACGCTCGAGCGAGTGGCTGTCAACGAACTGGCCCCGCTCTCGGCCATGTACATCGACTTCATCGGGCGGCTGGGCCGGGTCGCCGATCCGCTGCTGCGCTTCAACCTGAACGTCTGGACCGTGATCGTCACGGCCGTCGTGCTCCTTCCGCTAGCGACGTTCAGCGCCGCCCGCTGGCCACGCAAGGAAGGCAAGTAGCCTGGCTTCGGAGGAATGAAGGGGCCCGGCGGAGATCCTGCCGGGCCCCACAACTACAATCCCCACACAATCCCGTCATCCCCCGTTAATGGAACCCTGATATCGTTCATCCACAATGATAGACGTCGGGACAAACTGAGGGTCTCCAGCGGTTCGGTCCCGCGTCCGAGCATGACGATCTCAATAGATCAGAAAGGTAGACAGGTAGAGCTATGTCAGGACG
>JAPLGR010000700.1 GCA_026390045.1 Chloroflexota bacterium
GGAGGGCTGGAGGGGCACTCATTCGGGAACCTCTTCATTGCGGCCCTGGCAGGCGTGACCGGCAGCTTCGACCGCGGTGTGCTGGAGGCCGGAAACGTGCTCCGAATCCGAGGCCAGGTGTTGCCCGCCACGCTGTCGGACGTGGCACTGGTTGCGGACAAGACACCGGCGCTTGAGGCCCATGAGGTCCGCGTCGAGGGCGAGAGCCAGATCCCGAACTTCCCCGGCCGGATCAGCCGCGTTCACCTTGAGCCGGGCGAGCCTCCGGCGTATCCGGAGGCCATCCGCGCCGTTCTCGGCGCCGACATGATTGTCATCGGCCCCGGCTCGCTGTACACCAGCATTCTGCCCAACCTGCTGGTGCCGGACCTGGCCGGCGCGATCCGCGCCAGCCGCGCTTTCAAAGTCTATGTGTGTAATGTCGCTGTGCAGCCGGGCGAGACCGACGGCTACGATTGCGCGCACCATCTGGCGGCCCTGGAATCGCACGCCGGCAGAGGCCTGGTGGACGGCGTGTTGGTGAACGACCACATTCCGCCGAACCTCCCGGAGCGCGTTTGCCCCGTTCCCCTGGCGGAGGAGCAGGCGCTGACTGTGCCAAGGTTCCTGGCCGACGTTATCGACGTGGAGCGTCCATGGAGGCATGATTCGGAGAAACTGGCTCATACCTTGCTACGGTTGCTCGAGGAGCGGACGGGGCCGCTCGACATGACCCCGATCGACCACGCGCAGTCGCCGAACCATCTCAATTGATCTCACTCTGAACAGGAGAACTGAAATGGCAACCCGAGTTGGCATCAATGGTTTCGGACGGATTGGTCGGCAGGTCCTCAAGGCGATGCGGGACTACTACCCCGACAGCCTGGAAGTGGTCGCGTTCAACGACATCGGCGACCTGCCGACGATGGCACACCTGCTCAAGTACGACTCGAACTATGGCCGCTTCAACGGCAAGGTTGAGGTGAGCAGTGACGGCCTGGTCATCGACGGCAAGACGATCAAGGCCTTCAAGGAGACGGACCCCTCCAAGCTGCCGTGGAAGGACCTGGGCGTGGAGATCGTGATCGAGGGCACCGGCCTGTTCACGATCAAGAAGGACGGCATCAACAAGAAGGGCAAGGAAGTCAAGGGCGCCGAGAACCACATCACTAAGGGCGGGGCGAAGAAGGTCATCATCACCGCGCCCGCCGAAGGCGAGGATCTGACCGTGGTGCTCGGCGTGAACGACAGCAAGTACGATCCTGCGACGCATCACGTGCTGTCGAACGCCTCCTGCACGACCAACTGTCTGGCGCCGGCGGTCAAGGTTGTCCATGACAAGTTCAAGATCGTGCGCGGCTTCATGACCACCATCCACGCCTACACCAATGACCAGAAGATCCTCGACCTGCCGCACAGTGACCTGCGGCGGGCGCGCGCGGCGGCGATGAGCATCATCCCGACCACGACCGGCGCGGCCAAGGCGCTCAAGCTGGTCATCCCGGACCTGGCCGGCAAGTTCGACGGATACTCGTTACGTGTCCCGACGTCCACGGTGTCTGTCGTGGACTTCACGGCCGTGATTGAGACACCCACGACTACCGACGAGCTTCGCCAGGCGTTCCGCGACGCGGCGGCCAAGGGCCCACTGAAGGGCATCCTGGCCGCGGTCGATGAACCGCTGGTCAGCATTGACTACAAGGGCGATCCCCACAGCTCCTCCATCGACCTGCCCTTCACCTCCGTGCTTGGCAAGGAGAAGGGCGACTTCATCAAGGTGGTCGCCTGGTACGACAACGAGTGGGGTTACTCGGTCCGCACGGCCGACCTGGCCAATCTGATCGCCAAGAAGCTCTAGTCAGCGAGCATTCCCTCCCGTCCCCCGTCCGATCCGACGGGGGACGGATCGCGGGAGAGACCCATGGACAAGAAGACGGTTCGCGATATCAATCTCAAGGGGA
>JAPLGR010000717.1 GCA_026390045.1 Chloroflexota bacterium
GATCACGATCCCGCCGAGGGCAAGTGCGGCGAGCCCCGGGATGATCCAGTGCTCGAAAGAGGGGCGCAGGCCCGCTGCGCGCGGGTGCGACCGGATGATCCAGTCAGTCCCGGCGACCGCCAGGCTGGCCGCGAGGATGAGGAGCAGGGCCGTGGCGCTCAGGTCGACCCGAACGGTGATCCCGAGTAGCGTTGGGGTGAGTGATGTTGAGGGAAGCGGGACGACGCGCACCAGGCAGTAGGCGAGCAGTACGAGGGCCGCGAGTGTGCTGAGCTTGCGGGGTTCTATTGCCGGCGCGGCGGTCTCCATGCCCGCATTCTAGCATGCGCCCGCGGCGGGGCTGTATAATGCCCGGCGTGATCGTGTTCTATGCGCTTCTGGGCTGGCTGCTGGGCGTCATCGTAAACGCGATCGCCGACTCGCTGCCGCTGTCTCGACGACTGCGTCGCCCGTATTGCCCTACGTGTACGGCTCCTCGGCCGCAGATCGCATGGTCGGCCATCATCGGGTGGGCGACTGGTACTTCCGCCTGCGCGTACTGCGGAAAGCCGCGCGGCGCCCGGGCGATTGTCGTTGAGCTGATGGGCATGGCCGGCGCCGCGCTGCTGTATCTCCGGAACGCCCACCTGGCGGCGCTTCTCCCCGCGATCGCCATCGGCTTCGTCTTCCTGCTGATCGCCGTCATAGACATCGAGCACCGCCTGATCCCGCACATCGTCATCTTCCCGGCGGCGCTGGCCTTGGGCCTGATGCAAGCCCTCGACCCGGCGCGAGGCCCGATCAAGACACTGCTGGGAGGGCTGGCCGGCGCTGGCTCGTTTCTCCTGCTGTACCTTCTGGGGGAGGCCTTTGCCTGGCTGCTTGCCCGAGTCCGTGGCCGCCCGCTCGATGAGGTCGCCTTCGGTTTCGGGGACGTGACACTGGCCGGGCTGATCGGCCTGGTTGTTGGATGGCCGGCCGTCGTGCTCGCCTTGCTGGTGGGCATCCTGGCCGCCGGCCTGTTCAGCCTCGGTTATCTCCTGGTGATGCTGTCCCGCCGTCGATACACTGCCTTCACTCCCATCCCCTACGGCCCCTTCCTTATCCTGGGTGCCTGCCTGGTCTACTACGGCGGCCGGGGGTTGTTCCAGTCGATCTTGCTGCCCTGACGCCCTGGAGTGTTACCGTCTTGTTCCAAGTGCGTTGCGAGCGGGCGACAGCTTGCGCTGTGGGCCCGCGGTACTACCGGAAGGAAGACCGGATGCCTCCTATAATGGGGCATCGGTGAAGAGTGCAGGCCATCAGGCCTGGAGCGAGGCATGGCATGAATATGAAGTTGCCGTGGTTCCGGCGCGGCCGCGGGAAGAGCATCGGGCAGAGCCTGGTGGAGTTCACCGTGCTGTTGCCGGTGCTGCTGGTCATGATCTCCGGGTTGATTGAGTTCGGCTTCATGCTCAACTACTACCTGGACCTTATTGACGCAGCCCGCGAGGCCGCCCGGTGGGCCTCCGACGGCGATCCAATCCGCGATCCCAACACTCAGGCCTATACCGACCCCAACACTCTCTTCTACACCAACGTGCAGATGCTGACCAAGGAGTCTTTGATGGCGGCCTCAGATGGCCGCATCGACTGGATTGACGATCCCGCGGATATCACGGATAACGACGACGATGACTGTGCCATCACGATCAACGGCGGAAACGACATTGTGATCTCTGCCTTTGGCATCCGCAACAATGCTGGGAGCCCAGTCGTCGACAAGCGCTTCCCGGTCGCGTCGGGCGAAAGCGGCGTCAGCCTGTGTAACCACCGGGTATCAGCGTTGACCTCGGCCGAGATCGAGGCGCGCCTCAACCCCGGCGCCCCGACCAGTGGGCTGGTGCTGGTTGAGGTCTTCTACGACTACCATCAGATTATGGCTCTGCCGTGGATCACGGTCTTCGTCCCGGATCCGATCCAACTGCATGCTTACACGATCATGCCCAATTCCGCTGTCGAACCCACACCGACTCCTCCATAAGGGGGCTTGCTGATGAGCATCCGCAAACAGCGCGGGCAGGCGCTGATCCTGATTGCCCTGGCGTTCGTGGGCCTGGCGGCCTTTATCGGCCTGGCCGTTGACGCCGGCATCCTCTTCATCCAGTACGGTCATCTGCGCCGCGCTGTGGACGCCGCCTCGCTCTCGGCCGCGAACCAATTCCGCGAGGGATGGACCCCAGCCGAAATGACAGCGGCCGGCCTCCAGGTGCTGGCGCTCAACGGCCTGGACCCCACCTCGATCGGCGTCGCGGTGGAAACCTGCGACACCGCCACCATCCCGGGTGATCCGGCGCTTTGTATGACCGCGCCTGCCACGCCTCGCAAGCTTGTGCGCGTGACAGGGACCGTCACGGCCCACTTCGCCTTCCTGCCGATCATTGGGATCTACTCGGCGCCGCTCAGCGCCAATGCCATCTCGGAGGCCGCCTCGACTGACATTGTCCTGGTGATCGACTCCTCCGAGTCCATGGCCTTTGACGCCGGATGTGACGACGCCGCCACCGACGGCAACAAGGATGATGACGCTTGGGCCGAGACGAACCTGCTCCCTGGAGCCACCCTTGCAGACCCCCCCATATATTGCCCCGGATGCGGGGCGCCCGATGGTGTCGCTGACGATGGCTGCGGGGGGGCCACGCCGCCGATGGCTGGGCTCTTTCCCGACAACTACATGCGCGACCCGGTCCACTGCAATGCGGAAAAACAGTGCCGCCCGTTCCGCGACGTGCAGGATGCGGCCACCGCGCTGACTACGCGCCTGCTCCCGCCGTATGACCGGATGGCGATTGTGACATTCGATCTGAACGCCGTCGTTCAGAAGAACCTGAACTACCAGGCGGCCGCTGGGCTCTCCAATGCCGACTACCTGACCGCGCTGAATGGGCAGATCATGGCGCTTGATGTGTACAATAGCCCCGGCTGCCAGGGGTGGATCGATGCGGATGACCCCACGGGCTGCACCTCGACCAACACTGCCGGCGGATTGCTCCAGGCAGGGGGCCAGTTTGGTGCGTTCAAGCGTGAGGAAGCTGTCTGGATCGTCATCCTGCTTTCGGACGGCGGCGCCAACGCCGCACAAGATGAATCCACCCCCCCCAACTGGATCTGTCCCGGCTCACCCGGCGCAGCCAACTGGATCCAGCCATTCTGCCGCGACCCGATCGCCAGCACCCGCCATACCTCGGCGGATTCCGACTACGATCCGGATGACGCCGCCCGCGACCGGGCCGACTGGGTTGGGTGCTTGGACTCGAACACGCCGGCGTCCGAGCAGCACGGCGGCTGTGCCGCGCTGGCGCCGAATTACGGGCAGGGGGCCGTGATATTCACCATCGGCCTGGGTGACCGCCTGACCGAGGACGACAACTGCGACTGGGGCGCCTCGTGCGAACCCGACGTTGGCGAGCAAATGCTTCGCTACTTTGCAGCCGTGGGAGACGATGGCGACCCAACCACCGACCCGTGTAAGCCCCCCTCGCCAGCCCCCGAGGCTCCCGTGGGGACCGACTGTGGCAACTACTATTTCTCGCCGCATGGGTCCGATTTGCTGGAGGTGTTCGAGGCGATTGCCTCGCGTATCTTCACCCGGATCACGCACTAACCTTGACCTTCGCCACGCGGCGTGATGGTGTGCGCCGCCCAGGAACGAGTGCAACCATCTGCTGCGTAGAAAGGCGATCGTGATGGACACGGTGCCAGCCAGCCATCCGCCCGCCACTGCTCCTGTGCGCCGCCGTTTCCGCGGCCAGGGGGTGGTGGAATTTGCCCTCATCCTTCCCGTCATGCTCCTGGTGCTCTTTGTGCTCGTGGAGCTGGCGCGCCTGCTGCACGCCTGGCTAGCCATCGAGAACGGGGCGCGCTTTGGCGTGCGCTACGCGGTCACGGGCGAGTACAACGATACCTACTGTGTGGACATGGACACCAGCGGCACGGCCTGCGATGTCACTCTTGAGCGGGACGCAGCGCGGCTTCCGTCCATCACCGACGCGGCACGCTCCGGATCAGTCGCCATCCTGCGTGACGCCAGCGCCGCTCCCAAGACTCGCGGCTACTACAAGGTGACCATCTGCTCCACCAAGACGGGCTTCATGTACTTCCCGTCCGATTCCAACACGATGACCGCCGCTGCCTGCACCCCGACCGATGATCCCGGCGGCCCCGGCGACCGCGTGTGGGTGACGGTCGACTTCGACCATCCGCTGATCGTGCCGATCCTGAGCACCTACTACCCGGTCCTTCATCTGACCGCCAGGCGCGAGGGCATCGTCGAACAGTTCCGCGTGGCGCGCGTCGTCGGCCTGCCGGCGACCATCTCCGTTCCGACCTTCACGGCCACTATCACCCCCACGACTACCGACACGCCGACCGAGACGACTACACCGACTATCACGCTGACGCCAACCGAAACGCCGACGCCGACGGTGACGCCGACGCTTGACTGCTCGCTGATCACCGCCAGCTCGGGCGCTTTCGATGCCGATACGTTCGTCTTCACCGTCACCAACGGGACGGGAAGGGCCATCAAGCTGACCGGGGGGACACTGTCGTGGGGCAACCATCCAGGCCAGGTCTTCGATGACGCCTGGTTCACGTACATGTACCTGTGGAATGTATCCGTGCCGGCGTCGCCCGTCGACGTCTCGCCCGCGGCCGCGATCAACATGGCGGCCGTGACGACCGAGCAGTGGAGGGCATACTTCAATGGCACGGGCGGCTCGATGTATGGCGAGGTCAGCGTTACGCTCACGTTTGACAACGTGTGCAACGTGACGGCCTCGGCCAGCGAGGCGACGCCCACTACTACGCTGACGCCGACGGTCACGCTGACGCGGACGATCACGCTGACGCCGACAGAAACGCTGACGCCGACGATCACGCTGACGCGAACGATCACGCCTACGCCCACCGAGACGCGCACCCCGACGATCACCGCGACGGCAACGAGCACGTCGACGATCACGCTGACGCCGACAGTCACCCTAACGCCCACGATCACGCTGACGCCGACGGTCACGTCGACGCCGACCAACACGCGCACGCCGACGCCAACCAGTACGCGCACGCCGACGCCCACGCCCACCGACACGCCGACGACGACGCTGACGGCCACGATCACGCGCACGCCAACCATCACGCCGACGCCGACCGATACGCCGCCGTTCACGCCGACGAAGACGCGGACTCCAACTCCAACGGAAGAAGAGGAAGACTTCGACTGATCGTTGGATCCTGCGTAGAGTTGCCGGTCGGCCCCGCCTACAGGCGGGGCCGATGTGCGTGATGCTGAGAAACCGGAGCTGCCAGGCGGGGGAATCGCGGGACCATTTGTTCCCCGGGGATGGCATGGCTACAATCTCACGTGGTGGTTGCCGAGGCGGGCACGCAGACGCGTGCCTTGGAGGCAGCAGGCTGAGATGACAGCAGCTGACTTGGGCTCCGCGGAGCACGCCAGGCCGGACCAAGGGATCTGGAGTTGGCTCGTCACCAGGTGGCCCTGGGACATGCTTGGGCTCTCGCTCGCCTACATCGCGCTTGGGGCGTGGGGGGAGAAATCGACCCGTCTCTCGGCCGCCGGGACAGTGCTTGTCGTCATTGTGGGGAGCCTGGCGACGGCGACCGTCTTGCTCACGGTGGACGTTGAAGCGCGGCCCGAACGGCGCCGCGCCCGGCGTTTGCTTGGAACTGCACTCTTCCTCTGGACGTTGGCGGAAGGCTTTCGCGCCATCGCCTGGGCGCTCTCCGGCGCTGCACCCGGCATTCCATCCCTGGCCGACTTGCTCCGCCTCGCTGGGTATATGTCCACGCTGGCCGCTGCCGTCTCGTATTCCTCTTCGGCGGGTGGCCGCTACGGTCGACTGCGTGAGCTCCTCGACACCGCCATCCTGGTCATTGCCGGCGCAGCCCTCTCCTGGCTGGTCATCATCCGCCCGGTCTCCATGGCGCTTCCATCGAGCAACGTTCTGCTTGGATGGGCATCGGTTGCGCCGGTCTTCGATCTGATCCTGGTCCTCCTGGCGCTGCGATTGCTGATCGGGTCTGCCTCGTCGGGGGAGGCGCGCGGCTTCCTCGGGATGGCGGCAGCATTCCTGGCGCTCCTTGCGGCTGACCTGGTGCGGGGCTACCTCTCGCTCGGCGGTGAGATCGGCCTGCCGACTCTCGCACAGGGGGGGTGGGGGATCGCGGCGTGCCTGATCGGACTGATTGCCCCTCATGCACCGCCCCAGGATCCCCTGGACTATGCTGAGGTGCCCGTCGCCCGGCCGCTGCGGCAGCGCATGGAATCGGTTCTGCCCATCGCGCTCACCTACGCCGTGGTTGGATTCACCGTCCTCAATTGGTGGCTAGTGCGCGAGCTTGACTGGGCGGGAGTGGGCGCGGCGGCGGTGCTGAGTCTGCTGCTGGTTGCCCGTCAGGGCGTCATCGGCGGGCAATCCGAGATGCGTCAGTTTGCGGCGCTGGTCAATGCCTCTGCGGACCTGGCGTTTGTGTGCCAGGAGGATGGCTTGATGCTGCTGGCCAATCCGGCGGTGCAGGCTTCCTTGGGCGTGGACAGAACACCGGCGACCGTGGAGGGGTTCCTGGCAACGCCCACGCCTTCGCCGGCCTTCCTGCACCAGTCGCTCCATGGCGGGTGGTCTGGCGAGGTCGAGCTGCGCCGTGGCGATGGCTCGCTGTTCCCGGCGTCGCTCAATCTGCGGCCGGTCTGGGATGAGCGCCTGGGTCGCGCCCTGCTGGTGGGGACAGCCCATGACCTCACCCGCATTCGCGAGCGTGAGGATGACCTGCGGGCGGCCCTCAGCCAGGTGGCCGTGGCACGCAGCGATCTGCAATCGCTCAACGCGGTCCTCGAACGCAGAGTCTCCGAACGTACATACGAGCTGGCGGAGTCCGTCGAACGGCTGCGTCGGATGAACCTGGAACTGCAGGAGCTGGGTCGCCTGAAGTCGGAGTTCGTCACACTCGTCAGCCATGAACTGCGCGCGCCGCTGACGAACATCCGCGCCGGAGTCGAATTGACGCTGGCCACGAACCCGGACGTGGATCCTGCGGCGCAGGAACGCCTGGGGCTGGTGGCGGCGGAAACCGACCGGCTGGGCCGGTTCGTTGAAGCGATCCTGGACCTCTCGGCGCTGGAGGCGGGGCGGTTCCCGCTGCATCCCGGGCCAGCGATTCTGGGGCAGGCTGCCGGGCGAGTCGCCGATCGTCTGCGGGCACAGCAGGGTGAGGACCGGATCGTGCTCGACGTGCCGGAGGACATCCCCGCCGTCCTGGCGGACGAACGGGCCCTCGAAAGCAGCTTCTTCCATCTGCTGGACAACGCACTCAAGTACGCGCCGGCGAGCGAAGTCCGCGTGCAGGCGCAGCGCGAAGCTGCGGGTGTTACGGTGAGTGTGACCGATCACGGGCCCGGCATTCCGGCGGAGGAGAGGGAGCGCGTGTTTGAGGTGTTCCACCGCCTGGATGCCCGCGACTCGCGCGACGTGTATGGTCACGGCCTGGGGCTGCACCTGACGCGCCGGCTTCTGGAGGCGATGGGAGGCTGGATCCGTGCCGAGCCCGCTGAGGGAGGAGGCACGCGCATGGTCTTCTGGCTCCCGCAGGCGGACCCCGTGCCATGATCGGGGGTCGTCCCTTCAAGAGCGTGCACTGGCACTAGTCTTGTAACCGATGGGGCTTGAGGTCCTATGGCGGGCGAGAAACTGCTGATCGTTGATGATGACACGACGCTCCTGCGCTTCCTGACCGACTACCTGGTGCAGGAAGGCTTTGTGGTGCAGTCGGCCGACCGAGGGCAGGCAGCGCTGCGTCTGTTCTATGAAGCGCGGCCGGACCTCGTCGTGCTGGACGTGATGATGC
>JAPLGR010000497.1 GCA_026390045.1 Chloroflexota bacterium
GCCCCGCGCACCTTGAAAGAGCCGGTGGGTTGGAGGTTCTCCAGCTTGAGGAAGACCTCCGCTGGCGCACCCTCTATCTCCAGGCGGATGAGCGGCGTGCGCACGATCGTCCCGGCGAGGCGCTGACGGGCGGCTCGGATGGCTCGAAGAGTTGGCGGGTGGAGTGCGCTCACGGACGGTGCAGGTTTTGGGCAGCGACAAAACTAAGCCCGCGTTCGGTCAGGGCACGCGCGGTGCGGTTAAGCGCCTCAAACTTGTCGCGGAAATTGAGCGTCAGGTGATCCCAGTCGCCGCTGGCGAGGATCTCGTCTTTTGTGCGGAAGTAGTCCTGAACATCGGACGGCCGCTCCCGGCGTTGCTCCACGTCCGGCTCGCCGCCTTCGTGCTTGGCGGAGAGATTGGCGACATGGTCCGCCAGTTCGAGGACTTCCTCCCGGCGCAGGTAGGGCTGGATGACCAGCCCCTTCCACGTCTCGGTGACGTGCTCCTCGAACCGCACCAGGTCTTCCAGTCCCAGCGACTTGCGGAACTGGGCACTGATTTCGATGGTCTCGTTGGTGACCGAATTGCTCCAGTTGAAGCCGACCAGCGGCGTGGAGCCATCCTCGCGGGCAAAGAGACGCGCGGTCAATAGGGTCCACAAGGCGTTGTAGGGATTGTCGTTGCCAAGGGTGACCGAAATCTTGAACTGAATGTCAATCCCCAGACGATGCAAGAGATAACCCAGGAGGACCGTGCCGTGGTTGACGTTCAATACCTGGCGCACGCCGTAGTGGGTGTAGTAGTAGAGATACTCGTCCAGCCACTTCAGGGCATACCCGTTCGGCTCGCCCACACCCCCGTAGTAGCCGACGAGGGTATCCGCTCCTCCAAGGTGGATGTTGGAGCCATCCGAGCCGCGCGTGTCGAGCTGTTCCGCGTAGCTGGCGCCGATGATCTGCATGGCGGCGGCGAAGGCCGGCAAGTCGCCGTCGGCTTCCTGCTCCTGCATGTTGCGCACCCGGATGAAACGCCCCGGCATGATCTCGCCGTTCTCAAGCGCCCGGTGAGCGATGTCCATCAGCCAGGGAAAGTACTGGCAGGCGCTGATCTCCAGCGTGACCGGCTGGCTGTCCTTGAACACGGTATCCTGGAAGCGCTCCCCGAGCAGTCTTTGGCGATAGGCCGTCAGGCTGACAAACGTCCCGGTGTCCGCCTGCCGGTGCAACCATTCGAGGTCGGCCAGGTACTCCGGGCGAGTCTGCCTTACCTTTGCTTCCAGGACGGGAGGCCGGCTTGCGTCCGACGCCTTGCGGTTGATCTCCTGTGGAGAGCCGTATCTCTCAACCACGTCCAGGAAATCGTTCAGGGCGCGCGAATCCGCGGTAAACAACTCCGCGTTGATCTCTTCGAGGCGCGCCGCCGGGAGGCGCAGCCTGTTCATGAGTGCTTCCCTGTCCATGGCTATGCTCCCAGGTAGGCGACCGCGTCGATTTCCACCCGGAACCCGGACAGCTGGCTGCCTACCGTGGTGCGGACCGGTTTGGGGTCTGGGAAGAAGCGGGAGTAGGCCTGGTTGAAGGCCGCGAACTCGGCCAGGTCGCTGAGGTGGACCGTCGTCTTGACCACGTCCGCCATGTCGGCCCCGCCGGCCTCCAGGACCGCCCGCAGGTTCTCAAGCGTGCGGGCGGTCTGCTCCTCGATGGTCGCCCCGACCACCTGGCGGGTCTTGGGGTCCCACGGTCCCATGCCCGCGACGAACAGGAAATCGCCGGCGCGCACGGCCTGGGAATAGGCCCCGCCGGGGAGGGGCGCCTTCTCGGTGCGAACCGCTTGCTTCGGCACGGGATCGTTCCTCCGGAGACATCGACCGGTCAGCCGCGCTGACCGGATTCGAGGAATTAATTCCTCTTCAGCCAGACTACGACTTGGCCAGAGCTTGATCCAGGTCGGCGATGATATCGTCGGGCTCTTCCAGGCCGACCGACAGGCGGATCAATCCGTCGTCGATGCCGGCTCTGTCGCGCTCCGCCTGGGTCATGTGCTCATGGGTTATGGTGCGCGGGTGCATGCAGATCGTACGACTGGTGCCGAAGGTGACGGCGTGGATGATGAGCTTGAAGCTGTCGATGACCGTGCGAACCGTCGAGATGCCGCCCGGTACGACGAACGACACCATCCCGCCTGCCGCCCGCATCTGGCGGCGGGCCAGATCGTACTGCGGGTGGGAGTTCAAGCCAGGGTAACTGACACTCTCAACCTTGGTGTGAACGGCCAGGTACTCAGCGACCTTCTGGGCGTTGGCACTGTGGCGGTCCATGCGCAGGGAAAGGGTTTCGAGATACTGCAGGGTCAGCCAAGAATCGAACGGCTGCATGATGGCGCCTACAAACTCGATCGTGTTCCAGCGGATGTCCTCCGTCAGGTCCTCGGGGCCGACGATGGCGCCACCCAACACGCTGGCGTTGCCGGCCAGGAATTTGGTCACGCTCAACAGAATGATGTCCGCCCCCAGAGCCATCGGCCGCTGTAGGGCCGCCGTAGCAGTGGTGTTGTCGACCATCAGGGGCACGTTGTGAGCGTGGGCAACCTGCGCAACGGCCTGGATGTCGGTCACAAACAGGACCGGGTTGCTGGGCGTCTCGACCCACACCAGACGCGTGCGGCCGTCGATTTCCTTGTCCCAGGAGTTCGGATCGGAAGGATCGTGGACGAAGCGAAAATGGATGCCGCAGCGCTCGGGGAAGATGGAAGTTGCCTGCTTGTAGCCTTCGCCGAAGGTATTCAGACTGGTGACAATGTTGTCCCCCGGCCGGGCAATGGTGAAGATCAGGTTAAAGAGCGCCTGCGAACCCGACCCCGCACTGACGGCTGCCTGCCCGCCCTCCAGGGCTGCCAGGCGCTGCTCGAGGATGTCCGCAGTGGGGGTCTTGGTCCGGCCATAGACCGGGTAAGGAATTTTATCG
>JAPLGR010000553.1 GCA_026390045.1 Chloroflexota bacterium
GATCTCCAACCAGCGGTTGAGGAGCGCCATGAAGACAGCCTGCTTAGACGGAAAGTGGTGGTAGAAGGCGCCCTTGCTCACGCCGGCTGTCTCGCACAGGTCAGCCACTCCCGTGGCATCGTAGCCTCGCCGCCCGAAGCATTCGGCGGCAGCGTCCAGGATGCGGGCTTCGGTCACAGGGCCTGTCGTTCGCGGGCTCATGGATACCTTATTAGACCGACCGGTCGGTTTCATTATCAGGCTAGGACCAGGTGGCGTCAAGGGTACTCAAGGGCCAGTGACCGGGCCGAAGGCCACCGGTCTGTCCCCGTTTCGGACCTCGGCGGCATCGCTGCCCAAAGAGGCCACCCGATGATGGGGCCCACCGAGCTCCTGGGGTACCACGGAGAGGGCCGGAGACGACAGCAAGTGTTAGCAGAGCGCACCTGCACCCTTCCCCGGCCACCTTCACTGGCTGAGGAATCCCAAGGCGTCCGCTCGGAAGCACCGCGCGTTTTGTGGTCAACGGCCCTATACTGACTTTTCGGCGCAACACGCGCCCCACCCTGCAGCGCGCATGGCAAGCATCAGGGAGGAGAATGCAATGGATGCCAACCGCCGCAGCGGCCTCGTGGGAGGACTGCTCCTCATCCTGCTCGGTGGAGCGTTTCTGGCCGCGCAGTTCATTCCAGGATTGCAGTCTTGGTTCAGCGCCGAGAACAGCTGGCCACTGATCGTGATCGGTGTCGGCGTCCTGCTCCTTGTCCTCGCCCTCGCGCTGCGCACTCCGCCGCTGGCTGTCCCAGGATGCATCGTCGCCGGCATCGGATGCATGCTGTACTACCAGAACGCGACGGGCAACTGGGAGAGCTGGGCGTATGCGTGGACTCTGATCCCCGGCTTCGTCGGCCTGGGCATCATCCTCTCCGGCCTGCTGGAAGGGCAGCCGATCCGGTCTCTTGCCACAGGCCTGTGGATGATCCTGATCAGCCTGGTGGCCTTCGTGATCTTCGGCTCCTTCCTGGGCATGGGACGGTTCTCTGCCTACTGGCCTCTGCTTCTGGTCCTGGGCGGCCTGCTGATCCTGGGCCAGACCATCCTCGGCCGCAGGCGTTGAGGCTTTCCGGGGACGCCTGCGTAGACCGACTCGAGGCGCAGCGGCAAAGCCGATCGCTTCGCCTACCTGCAATCCGGATTCAGAGGAAGGCAAGCCGATGAGAGGGACAATCATCTGGGGTGGGATCTTGATCGTCCTGGGGGGTCTGTTCCTGCTGGACAACCTGGGCCTGCTCCCCGTGCGAGCATGGGAGCTCTTCTGGCCGCTTGTGCTGATCGGCCTTGGCGCGTGGACGCTGCTCGGCGTGATGCGTCGGAATGCGAAGCGAGAGGTTTCCGTCGCCGAGGTCCCACTGCGTGGAGCCGCGCGCGCTCGGGTGCGCGTCCAACACGGCGCAGGCGTCTTGCGCGCGCACGCGGGCGCCAAGCCAGGGATGCTGGCCTCCGGGTCATTCACCGGCGGCCTCACACCGGACGTCCGCCTCGATGGCGACCTCCTGGTGGCAGACCTCAGGCCGGATATCGAGTCCGTCCGCTTCCTCTCTCCATGGAATTGGGGATCGGGCGGCGCGTACGATTGGGACCTGGCGCTTGCCGACACGATCCCGCTTGAACTCAGCTTCGAGACCGGCGCCAGCGAAAGCCATCTGGATCTTTCCGCCCTTCGGTTAAGCAGGTTGTCGGTGAAGACCGGGGCCAGCTCAACGTCGCTGATTATGCCTGCCCACCCCGTTGGCACCTGCCCGGTACGGATCGAGGGCGGAGCGGCATCGATTGAAGCAGACGTTCCCGACGGCACCGAGGCGTTCGTTCGCTCGGAGAGCGGGCTGGCCGAGTCCCATGTCGATCAGGCGCGCTTCCTTCCCGTGCCGGGCGGGCACCAGACTGCAGGCTACGCGGCCGCTTCCGACCGGCTCGAGATAAAGGTCAGCATGGGGCTCGGGTCGTTCAAGTTGAGCTAGCCTGCCGCATGCCCATTGCCCGGGCGTGCGCACCAGGCTAGAGGGAGGTCATAACAATGGAGAACATGCGAGTCCGCCTGGCTGCTGGCGTCTTGCTGGTGGCTGCTGGCGTGCTGGTGCTGCTGCAGAACTTGAACATCATCCGCGGCGGCCTCAGCCTCCTTTGGTCGTTGTGCTTCCTGGCGGGAGGCGCCATCTTCACCTATCTCTACTTCAAGGACCGCGCCCACTGGTGGACGATCATCCCCGGTTTCACGCTCCTGGGGATCGGCGGGCTGATCCTGCTGACCTTGGCCCTGCCCCGCATCGGCGACACGCTCGGCACCACCCTGCTCTTGAGCGCGATGGGCGCCTCGTTCTTCGTGATCTATGCCAACCGCCGCGAACAGTGGTGGCCGATCATTCCGGGCGGCGTCCTGATCACTGTGGCGATCTCCACGCTGCTGGAGGATCTGCTCCGGCCGGCGTTCGACACGGGCAGCCTGATCTTGATCGGCCTCGGCGTCACCTTCCTGCTCGTCTATCTTCTCTCGCCGAGCACGAAGCGAATGACCTGGGCGCTCTGGCCAGCGGGGATCCTGGCGGCGATCGGCCTGTTCATCGGCATCAGCACGTCGCCGTTGATGGCCTATGTGGGTCCCCTGGCGCTGCTGGCCGTCGGCATCTACCTTGTCTACCGTGCCGTTTCGTCACGGCCCAAGGCGGGCAGCTAGCCGCCATCTGCACGCAAACTCGTTGGCCGACAGGCCCGCTGCGCCGGCGCCGGGCGATGGTTGCCCCGCCGCCCGTGGTACGCCCTGGTGAAGTTCGTGCTTCGCGCTCCCTGTCGGCAATCGGATCTGAGGTGAGCCGTTCTGAGTGACGGTGCCCGGGAAGCCGGGCTGGGAGGGGAAGAGGATGGAGTCACATCACCATCGCGGCGGTTTGGTCGGCCCGGTCCTTCTGATCGGACTTGGATTGGTCCTGCTCGCGCAGAATCTTGGATGGGTTGGAACCGACATCTGGCTTAGCCTGCTGCGGATGTGGCCGCTGATCTTGGTCGCAGTGGGCGTCGATCTGTTGATCCCGCGCCGGTCGGCCTGGGGGACGCTATTGTCCCTGGTGCTCGTGCTGGCCGTTTTTGTCGGGGGCTTCCGGCTGTCGGGGGTGCGCCTCGGAGACGCTCAGCCTGGCGAGATCGAAACGGTGTCTATCGCCGCCGGGAACGCAACCCGCGCCAGGATCCGCTTCAGCCCGCCTGTGGCAGCTCTGAATCTTGAGGCGCTCAAGGGGTCAGACTCGCTTGTGGAAGGCACCGTTCCTAGGGCCGGTTACGGGCGGGTTCGTGCCGACTCCACCATGTCGGGCGCTATGGCCGTCGTAGATGTCACCGCAAGCGGCGTGTTCGTCGTCCCGGCGGTCGGCCCTCAAGACGAGACCTGGCGCTTCGGCCTGTCCACGAAGGTGCCGCTCGACCTGGAGGTCTCTTCCGGCATCGGGCTGTTGAACGCGGATCTGACGGGCCTCACGATCACAGGTCTGGATGTAGAGACGGGCATCG
>JAPLGR010000592.1 GCA_026390045.1 Chloroflexota bacterium
CCGATCACCGTTGACATGTCCCAGACGAAGCGCTGCGCCTCGGCCTCGCGCATTCCGATGACGTCGATCACGTAGAAGAGAAGGAAAGTGTGGAGGGCGATGAAGCCTGCCCAGAACAGGAAGCGATTGACGAACCACCAGGCGAACGCCGGGTGTGCCTTCCAGTCGATGGAGTAGCTGCGCGCCAGGACGGCGTCGGTAGAACCGACTGGGCGAACCGGCGTTGTGGAGGGACGCTCGCGTGCTCCCACAAGCGTGAGGATCAGCGCCACCGCGAAGAGGCCGGCCGCAACGCTGACGGCGCCCACTGTACTTCCTGCTGCAACCAACCGGCCTGAGATCTGGCGGCCCAGGACAAAGGACAGAATATCGAAGGCCGCCTTCAGCCCAGAGGCAATGCCACGCTGCCGCACCGGAACCTGATCAGGAATCAATGCCTGCCATGGACCCTGCACGGTGTTGGATGCCATTTGAATGAGAAGCACGCCCGCCACAACGATCGAGAAGGCGGGGGCCAGGGCGATGGCGTACAAGCAGACAACGACGAGGAGCGTCCCCGCGATGAAGTAGGGTGCCCGCCGTCCCCACGGGCTGCGCGTCCGGTCGGACCACGCGCCGATGATGGGCTGCCAGAGGATCGCCACGAGCAGGCCGGCGAAGGTCGTGAACCCGAGCGCCGTGTTCTTCTGCTCGGGCACAAGCTCGAGCACCCTATGTCCCAGGACCGCCGGCTCGAGGGTGTTTGAAACAACGCCAAGCGCGAGGGAGAAGACCGTGACCGCGGCCAGTCGATACCAGGGAAGATGCGGGGAGGGCCGGTCAGGCATCGATGTCTCCGGACGGATGGGCCACAGTCGGCGGACCGGGCACGATCGAGATCAGATGGTTAGGCTCTCACCGGGCTTGAGGACATGCGGGATGGACTTGGTCTCTGCTTTGACGCGCGCCGCCCATGCATCGGGATCCTGCGCGATCAATCCCCACGTGTTGTAGTGAATCGGGATGACGTGGGCCGGCCGAATCAGCTTCACGGCCCGCAAAGCATCGTCGGGCCCCATGGTGAAGTTGTCTCCGATGGGCAGGGCGGCGACCTCGATCCCCTCATCGCCTATGAGCGCCATGTCCCCGAACAGGCCTGTGTCGCATGCCAAGTAGATGCGCTTGCCCTGCGGAAGCGTAAGCAGGAATCCGGCCGGGTTCCCGCCGTACGATCCGTCGGGCAGGCCAGAGCCATGCAGGGCAAGCGTGAGCTTGAGGTAACCGAAGGCGTGCTTGTGACCGCCGCCCAGATGCTGAGCGTGAGTCTTGACGCCCTTCTTGGAGAACCAACCGGCAATCTCGGCGTTGCTGATGACCGTCGCACCGGTACGCTTGGCGATCGCCAACGTGTCCCCGACATGATCCGCATGTCCGTGGGACACCAGTATGAAATCTGCCGGCAGACTGTCGGGCTTTGAGGCGGCCATCGGGTTATCCGCCAGGAAGGGATCGACCAACACGTGAACGCCGGCGACATCGAGGGAGAACGCGGCATGACCAAGCCAGGTGAGCAAGGTTGCCATCGAAACCTCCGTTCCTTCAATTGAATCCAGTATAGGGCAGACAGAACCACATGCGAAGTGCCTAGGAACTCCGGAGGTCGTCTGGGGTCTCTCGCAACAGATCCGATGCGGTGGTGACGCCGGGCTGGCGGGGGCGCGATTGCTGAGCAGTCCGCGATGCATCCAGCCGGCCGGAAAGCTGGCGGCTCAACTCGATCCAGTCGGGCACGATGAAAATGAATCCGGTCTTGTCGGGGCTGAGCATCAGGCGATGGAAGAAGAGGCGGATCAAGAACGGTCGCACCGGCAATGCATACAGATCAACTCCCAGCGCGGTCTTGCCGGCGAAGGGGGCT
>JAPLGR010000010.1 GCA_026390045.1 Chloroflexota bacterium
CATGCGCGCTTCGCCTTCGGCCGCGGCCGGACAGCCTGCAGGATCCAGGTGCCGATCCCATAGAACCCACCGCAGATCAACAGGATCTCGAGCACGAGGATGCCGAGGCTGAACGGGTTCCAGCGTTCGACCGCCTGCCCGGCCTTGCCGATACGCAGCTCGTACGCAACCGCCGCCGGCTCACCGCTCAGCAACCCGTTGACCTGCGGATCCAGGGCCTCGTAGTAGGGCCGGATCATCGGTTCGACGCCGGCGCTCAATACCATCACCAGCGGCTTGCCGTTCAGCCACGGGTGTACCTGCTCGGTCCACGACCGCGCGCTCTCTGCACCGGCGGTAATCACGATCACTGCGCTGAAGTCGGACAGCGACTGCACGCCTTCGAGGACGGGCGAGTTCCAACCGGCCATCGATCCGCCTTCGGAATCGACCGAGGCGGCGAACCCGCTCAGCACCGCAGCGCGCGGGTTGGCGGCGAAAAGCTGGATCGCGGGCACGCCGCCCGAGAGGTAGCCGAGGTGAACGTAGTCCTCGCCCGACTGGTAGTCATACGAGGCGGATCGCTGGCGCATCAACCGCTCGGCCAGGGGCGGGCCCGTCGGCCGCGTGGAGAGGGTCGCCAACGGAATGCCCTTCGCCATCAGGTCCTCAAGCAGAGGCCCGGCAACGACCTCCAACTCGCCGGCGTTCGCCGGTTCGTAGTCAAACACCAACAGCGCAGCCCGGTCAGTGGGTAGGCCGGCGACCAGGTTCACCAATTGGCCAAGCTCGATCGGCTCGACGCTCGGCAGCGGGAACACTGAGAGGCGCAGCAGGACCGGCAGCGCGACGGCCAGAACGAGCAATCCTGCGACCGCCCAGCGCAGCAGCGGCAGCTGGCGGCGCGCGCGTCCAGCCGCGGGTGCCTCACGCAGTTCCTCCTGCACCATCTTGGCGAGCTGTTCCGCCTGCGAGACCTGGCGTTCGGTCACATTCAGGCGCGTCGACCCAATGCCTGTGATGCGCGGCAGCGCCACGACCGGCTCTGCCATCAGGACGCCGCGCAGCCCGGCGAGAGGCCCGGCCGACTCAACCGCCTGCTCTTCCTCAGGCAGCAGCTCGACCACGGAGCGGAAGGTATCAACCGGGCGCATCGCTTCCAGCCAGGTGGGCAGCGTTGCCGGAGCGAGATCAGGACGGGCGTCAGGTGCGATGGCCGCCTCAGACGGCATGCTGCCGGCCTCGGTCAGCCAGTCCGGCACTTCAACGTTGTCCAGGTCGAAGTCCATGCCTTCTTCGCCGGTGCCCGGGACCAGTGCCGAAACATGCGGGAGCGGCGCCTGGAGGGGTCCCTGCGTCCCGGGCGCAGGTGGGGCGGCCGGCTGCTGGAGGTCCTTCATCCATTCCGGCTCAGCCATCTCGGCGGGAACCGCTTCCTCCAATGGTGAAGTGCTCGGCAGGACCTGAGGCGGGCGAGTCGGTTGCGAGTCCGGTTCTTCCGAAATCGGGACAAGGCTGGAGAGTCCCGTCTCGTCTTCGAGGTCGCCGATCCCAAACGGCGGCGTGGGTGGAGGCGTAGAAGGAGGCTGCACCGGCGGCCACACAGCCGGAGGAAGTGGTGAGGTTGATGGCGGCGCCGGCGGCCACGCGGCCGGAGGAAGCCGTGAGGTCGATGGCGGCGCCGGCGGCCACGCAGCTTGAGGCGGTGCAGGTGAAGGCGGCGCGGTGGCTTTGGGCGGCGAAGGGAAAAGCTCACCGGTGCGCGCGCCGAATGGACCTGGGAACTCCGCACCGCTGGGTGCCTTGGCGCCCAGCGAACCGGTTGTCCGTTCCGGCTGGACGGGTGGCTCAGGCGCAGGCGGACCAGCCGTCGGCTCCGGTTCAACCACTGGCTGAGACTTAGCAAGTTCTCCAGTGGAAGCCTTGGCGACGAGCTTGGACAGCCGACCGGATCGCTTCTTCAGCTGGATCGGCTTGCTCTCCGGCTCGGTCCACTTGAGCGCCGGCTGGCCCTCGGTCGGCAGGGGTTCTTCCGTCGGGGTCTTGAATTCCGGCAGGTCACTGGCCGAAGGCAGCAGCCCGGTCAGGCCGCTGTGCCAGCCGGTCTTCTCAAGATCGAAGACATCCGGCTGAAGCATCGGTTGCTCGGCCGGGGCTTCAGCCTCTTCTTCTTCTCCGCCTTCCTCTTCATGCTTGGCGCGCACGCGAGCAAGCCAATCGGGGACCTCGCCCTTTGCGGCCGGAGGCGTCTCGCGCTCCGGGGACGGAGCCGCAGCGGGCGCCTCCTCGGCCAGCCATGCCGGCAGCTCACCTTCCGGCGGGCCGGCATCTTCGGCCGATGCTTCGCGCAGGCGGCCCAGCCAATCTGGACTTTCGCCAGCTCGAGCGGCAGGACGCGCCGCAGGCTTCTGTTCACCCAACGGCTCAGTGGCTGCCGTGCCGGCCTGCTGGCCTTCCCATCCGCCCTGCGACCAATC
>JAPLGR010000271.1 GCA_026390045.1 Chloroflexota bacterium
CCCGGCGCATCCGATCGCCCACGCAGACGATGTGGAGAAGGCGCTGAGCACTGCAGACTGGCTTGTGTTTGTCGTTGAACGCGAGCGCCCAGAGGAATTCGGCAGCGACGCGCTGAAGCTGCTCCTCAACACGCGTCCGGATCTGGTGGCCGAGCGCAAGCTGGTCGTCTTCGCGTTCGACGTGCCCTACGATCTGGACGCTACAGACCTCAGTAAGGTTGACGCCATGTACGCCCTCTACAGCCGCGGGGCTGCGTTCGTCAACGTCGCCGCGCGGCTGTTGTTCCAGGAGATCCCAGCGACTGGCGCTCTGCCAGTCAGCGTCCCGGCCACCGGATACGACCTGATCGAGGCGCTCTCTCCCGATCCGAGTCAGGTGATCGAGCTCTCCGTGTCACTGGAGAGTGAAGCATTGGGGACGCCGGGTGAGGTGGGTTTCCGCGTGAACGACACGATCTCCGTGACGACGGGCGTCATCCTGGACGCGAACGGACACGCGGTCCCGGACGATACGCCCGTGGAGTTCAGCCTCGGATACCCCGGGGAGCTGCCATCCAACGTCAAGGCGGGCACCCGGGATGGGATGGCCAGCATCAGCACGACGCTAGGACGATTGGGGCTGTTGACGATCACTGCGCAGAGCGAACCGGCACGGGCGTCGAGCGTGGTGCAGCTGAACGTGCAGGAGAACATGCCGGCGTTTGTCACGGTCATCGCCCCAACGGCCGTTCCGACTCTGACCGTTGAGCCGGCTGGCACTGGCGCAACGCCGACGCCGGACGGAGGTGCCGCGTCCGGGGGAGGGCAGGGCCCGCGGCGAGGGAGGGGGATCGGCGCTCTCGCGGCAGGGCTGATTGGTGCCGCAGCGGTTGCGGGGTTCGCCTACCGATCCGGGACCGCCGCGGGGACGATTGACCGGGGAAGGTTGGCGCTGGTGACCCTGGTCTTCAGCCTGCTTGGCTACAACTACGTTGCGTTGGGCTTCCCGGGAGCAGCGGCCGTCACGCGGATACTCGGGATACTCGCGCCGGGAGTGATCGGCGTCGGGGCTGGCCTGGCCGCGTGGGGTTGCGTGCACTTGTGGTCGGCCATCAAGCGGAAGGGCGCGCAGCGAGCCTAGGCGAGGCTGGCCACCATGGCCAGCAGGAGCAGCGCCGCCGCCAGCATCGTGAGCCCTCGATCGGGGGCTTGAGCAGATTCCCACTTCCGGCGCCAGCTAGATGGCAGGCTGAGCAAGCGCTCCGCTGGATCGGGGTGTAGTGCCGCTCGCATGCTGTCCGCGTCTGTGGGCCGGTCGTCCGGATGTAGCGACAGCGCCCACAGGACGCAGGCCTCGACATACGGTGGGATCTCGGGGCCGAGTTGACGCGGAGGGACGAGCGCCTCAGGCCGCAGGAATCGCTCCTTAGCCTCCGCCGGCGGATGCCCGGTGAGCAGGTGGTAGAGGGTCGCCCCCAGGCTGAACAGGTCGCTACGCGGCTCGGTGTGGCCGGTGTCGCCCCCGTACTGCTCGAGCGGAGTGTATAGAGCGGTTCCGCGCCCCTGAATGACAGTAACGGTCATGTCGTCCGGCGCCATGGTCTTGACCAGGCCGAAATCCACCAGCTTGATCAGCCCTGAGGGGGTGAGTTTGAGGTTGCTGGGTTTGATGTCGCGGTGGATGACCGGGGGATCCTGCCCGTGCAAGTAGCTGAGGGCATCCAGGATCTGGTCTGCCCAGCGCAGGATCTCCGCAACCGCGAGGCGAGTGCCGCGGGCAGCGGCTTGATCAATCATGGACTTCAGATCGGGTCCCGCGACGTAGTCCATGACCAGGTACTCGCGCTGCGGGTCCGAGAAGTAGTCGGAGACCTTGGGCAAGTTGGGGTGATCGAGCCGGGCGAGGACGGACGCCTCGCGGAAGAACTGCTCGCGCGCTTCCGCGCGCAATGGCTCTGCAAGGTCCGGATCGTGCTCGACCTCTTTGACGGCGCACTGCCGCCCAGGGAGGCGCTGGTCCTCAGCGAGGTAGATCGAGCCCATGCCGCCGCGCGCCAGAAGCTGGCGAATGGCGTAGCGCTCATGCAGCACATGGCCGGGCGAAAGGGGCTCGGGCACGACGATCCTCACGAGGGAGGGGCGCGTAGGCGGAGTGACCGCGGCGTGGGCTGCCTCCCTCATGGCATCCCCGGCACACTTCCGCATCCTGATTATACTCATCGGGTGGAGGCAGGGCCAGGTGATGTCGAGCGACCGGCTGGCTGAGACGCCTGTGCTCATTGGGCAGGGCACGGGGCCGCTGAAGGGCGGTCGGTGGCTGCTGACCGGAGAGACATTGTTGATCGGCCGCGGGCCGGAGTGCGACGTAGTCGTGCCTGATCGCCAGGTCTCGCGCCATCACGCTCGAGTGCGCCGGCTGGCGGAGGGCGAGTACGAGGTGGAAGACCTCGACAGCAAGAATGGCACGCACCTCAACGGCATAGCGCTGCACGGGCCGCGCAGGCTGGTCGACGGTGATGTCATCCAGATCGCGCTGGCGGCCAAGCTTCTGTACGTCGGCTCGGAAGCCACCATGCCGCTCACGCTGGAAGATGAAGGCAGGGTGGGGCACGGACGCGTTGCGGTTGACCGACAGGCCCATCGCATCTGGGTCGCCGGGCGCGAGCTGGATCCGCCACTTTCTCCTCCACAGTACCGCCTGCTTGAGCTCCTCATCACCCGCGCGGGCCAGGTGGTGAGTCGTGAGGAGATCGTGACACTGGTGTGGGAAGGCAGCGAGAGCGAGGGTATCTCGGAGCAGGCCATCGATGCACTGGTCCGCAGGCTTCGTGACCGGTTGGGTGAGGCGGACCCGGGCCACTCGTACGTGACGACGGTGCGAGGTCACGGCTTTCGGCTGGACGAGAACGCGTGAAACGGCCACCATGGTGAAGGGAAGCGAACGCCTGCCTCACGGCGGGCGTTGTGGTGGAGATGGCGGGAATCGAACCCGCGTCCGGGGGTTTCGATCGTCAGGCGTCTACAGGCGTAGCCGGTGCATTAGTCTCGCTGCCAGGCGATCGTCCGGCGGATCGACCCTGACGGCCAGCCACTCAGGCCCGAGAGCCTGTCTTAGGCTTCCCGGCGTGGCCCGGGAGCCGCACCCTGCCCATTGGTCGCCGATCTCCGGAGCCGGGCAAGGCAGGTTCGGAGGGGCGGGCCCCGTCACGGGGCCGGGCTCAGGCGCTGGCGGGGTTTAGGCCGCTAGCGGGAGAGCCGCGTAGTTTGTGCGTGTGGCACTTGATTGTGCGCTGAGTTTACGAGGTCGGCGCCTCTCGGCCTGCTGCCTGCGATACTCCGCCTCCGTCGAAACCATTCATCCCCATTCACGCACATCCTACCACATCTCCCGCCACCAAGCATGCGCATAG
>JAPLGR010000631.1 GCA_026390045.1 Chloroflexota bacterium
GCCTCCTCTTCGCTACTGTGATAGGTTCTTCACTGTTGACCGAGCGCCAGCGTCCATTCTATTGCAGGATCTCAAACACACCGGCAGCTCCCATCCCGCCGCCAATGCACATGGTGACCATCACGTAGCGCGCCTTTCGCCGCCGACCCTCGTACATCGCCTGCACGGTCAGCTTCGCGCCGCTGGCCCCCAGCGGATGGCCAAGCGCGATGGCGCCGCCATTGACGTTGACTTTCTCCGTATTCAGACCCAACGTGCGGATGACCGCCAGGCTCTGGGAGGCAAAGGCTTCGTTGAGCTCAATTAGGTCGATGTCCGCCAGCTTGAGGCCGGTGCGCTTGAGCACTTTGGGGATCGCCTCAATCGGCCCGATGCCCATCAGCTCAGGCGGTACCCCGGCCACGGAGAATCCAACGAACCGCATCAGCGGCTTGAGCTTGAGCTCCTTGGCCTTCTCCCCGGACATCACCACCACCGCAGCCGACCCGTCCGACAGGGGCGAGGAGTTGCCGGCGGTAACCGTCCCGTTGGGCTTGAAGGCCGGCTTCAGGCCGGCGAGCGCCTCGATGGTGGTTTCACGGCGCACGAGCTCGTCGATTTCGAAGATCTGACTTCGTGTGCCGTCCAGCGTGGTCGTCGAGACCGTCACCGGTACGATCTGTTCCTTGAACCGCCCGGCCTCCTGCGCCTCACCCGCCTTGCGGTGCGAGTGGAAGGAGAACTCGTCCATGTCGGCGCGGCTGATGCCGTACTTGGCGACGACGTTCTCAGCGGTCTGCCCCATGCCCACGTACGCTTCGGGCAGGTCCACGGCGAGGCTAGGATGCGGGCTGACGCGGAAACCGGTCATCGGGACCATGCTCATCGACTCGACGCCGCCGGCGATGATCACATCGGCGCCGCCGGCGATGATGCGCTCGCAGCCGATGGCAATCGCCTGCAGCCCGGACGAACAGAACCGGTTGACCGTCATCGCAGGGACAGAATACGGGAAGCCCGAGTACAGCCCGATCCCCCGGGCAACGTTCAACCCCTGGCTGCCCTCAGGGAAGGCGCAGCCGATGATTACGTCGTCGGCCATGGCGCGGTCCGGGTTGCCGGCGCGTTGCCAGGCGGCCTCGATCGCGACCTTCGCCATGTCCTCGGGCCTGCAGGTGGCGAGCGTGCCCTTCTTGGCCCGCCCGACTGCCGTGCGGGCTCCAGAGACAATCACAGCTTCGTGAGGCATGCGAACCTCCTCAGACTACAGCCTCTGACGGCTAGTTCCTCAACGGCTTGTTGTACTGCAGCAGGTGGGCCATGCGCTCCAGCGTCTTGGGCTCATGGCACAACTCGACGAACACCTTGCGCTCCAGGTCCAAGATGTACTGTTCGGGGACCCAAGTCGGCTCGGTCAGATCCCCTCCGCACATCAGCCAAGCCAGCTTCCGTGCAACGAGGGCGTCGTGCTGGGTCGCCCAACCGGACTGCTCGAGCCCCCAGATGGCCTCGCGCAGCGCGGCAAGCACATCCCGTCCGGCGGCGTAGATCGGCTCCGGCGCGGGCGGCCGGTAGCCGTCGGCCACCAGTGCCAGTGCGGAACGCTTGGCCTCGGCCAGCAGATGCTCCTGATTCATCACAATCTTGTCGCCGGGGCCGAAGTAGCCGAGCTCGAAGGCTTCCTGCGCGCCCGTAGCCACCTTGGCCGTCGCGATCTGCTCGAAGGCCTTCTGCATCACCGAGATCGGATCGGCGTTCGGTATGCGCATTACCGGATTGACGACACGGCGCAACGTCTCCTTCGTGCCGCTGCCGGCCGGTACCAGGCCCACCGTGCCGCACTCGACCAAGCCGATGAATGTCTCGGCGGCCGCCACGCGACGGCTGGAGGCCATCGAGATCTCAGCGCCCCCGCCGAGCACCATGCCAAACGGTGCCGCCACGATCGGCTTGGGGAAGTAACGGACGCGCATCAAAGCGCTCTGCATCCCGCGGACCATGCTGTCGACCAGGTCGAAGTCGCCCTGCTGCGAGGCCATCCAGATGACGAACACGTTGGCGCCAGCGCAAAAGTGCTTGCCTTCGTTGCCGATCACCAGGGCGTCGAAGCGTCCATCCTCGGCCTCGTCCAGCGCGGTCATGACCATGTCGAAGATGTCCTGGTCCAGCGAGTTGGCCTTGGAGTGGAACTCCACCAGGCCGACGCGATCGCCGATGTCCAGCAGGCTGGCGGAGGTGTTCTCCTTGATGACGGCGTTCGGCCGGAGTCTCACCTCAGCCAGCTTCAGCTTGCGCGAGTCCGCCGGGGGCGGCGCGTAGGCCTTCTTGACGCGGTCGTACACGCCGACGGTACGCCCATCCTTCTGCTGATAGAACGATGGACACCCGGCCGCCAGCATCTCCTTCACCCACGGGGCGACGACCAGCCCATCGGCCTGCATGCGCTCGACGGTCTTCGCCACCCCCAGCGCGTCCCAGATCTCAAAGGGGCCAAGCTCGTGCATGAAACCCCAACGGAAGGCGCAATCAATGCTGCTGAACGCGTCGACGATCTCCGGGACGCGCCGCGAGGCGTAGGCCAGCGTGTAGGCCGTTGTGGCCCACAGGTAGCGCGCCAGCCGCCTGTCCTCCTCGGGCGCCTCGGCATCGAAGGCCCGGTCCATGAGCCAGCGCAGCCGCTCCGGGAGCGACTCAATCTTGCGCCCCTCGCCCACCAGCTTGAAGCGAGGTTTCTTGGGCGGCTCGTGCTCGAGGGTCTTCAGGTTCAGGACCCAGAACTCACGCTCGCCCTTGTCGTTGATCACCTTCTTGGAGAAGCCGACGTCGGTCTTGTTGCCCAGCCACTTGCGCTCGAGCATCGTGCTGACCACCTTCGTGAACCCTGGGTGCCTGAGCACCTCGCGCGACTCGTCCTGCGGCACCAGGTTATACAGGTTGCTGCCGACGTGGTAGACGACGTCCATCCCGATCAGATCGTTGAGCCGGAAGGTGGCCGTGTTGGGATGTCCGATCAGCTCGCCTGTGATGCTGTCGACTTCCTCCATCGTGTAGTCATGGTCGAGCGCATACGCCAGCGCCTGCGCGCCGGTGATGGTCGCCACGCGGTTGCCGATGAAGTTGGGGGTGTCCTTGCACAGCACAACCCCCTTGCCGAGGACATCCTCGCCGAAGGCGGTCATGAACTGCATGACCTCGGGCAACGTATTCGGGTGCGGGATGAGCTCCAGCAGCTTCAACCATCGCGGCGGGTTGAAGAAGTGGGCTCCCAGGAAATGCTGCTGAAACTCCTTGCTCCGCCCCTCCGCCATCGCCTGGATCAACAGTCCGGAAGTGTTGCTCGACACGATCGCCGTCGGCTTGCGGACGGCTTCGACGCGGGCAAAGACCGACTTCTTGATCTCGAGCTTCTCGATGACAACCTCGATGATCCAGTCGGCGTCTGCCAGCTTATCGAAGTCGTCCTCCAGGTTCCCCAGCGTGATCAGCTTAAGGGACTCCTGGCTGAGGATCGAGGGCGGCTTGGCCTTGGTGACCGCCTTCCAGCCGTTCTCGACAATCCGATTGCGGACTTCCTTGTCCTTCAGTGTCAGGCCAGCCGCGGTCTCGGCCGCGTTGAGCTTGTCCGGGACGATGTCAAGGATAAGCGTGGGGATGCCGATCCCGGCGAGCAGCGCGGCAATCCCGCCGCCCATCGTCCCGCCTCCGATCACGGCTGCCTTGCGGATCTGGTAGCGCATGCGGATGCCTCCCGCCGCGCCGGTCCTTTCGGCCGGCGCGGCCCCTGCTCTGGCCGATCGTTCCGGGATTACGCCAGCTCGCGCCGGCCGTAGCCCAGGATCCGTCGGGCGATGATCAGACGGTTGATCTGTCCGGTGCCCTCGTACAGGTCGTTGACCTTGGCGTCGCGGAACCACTTCTCGATCAGGTGTTCACGTGAGTAGCCCAACGGGCCAAGCAGCTCGACGGCCTTCTGCGTGATGCGGACGACGACGTCGCCGGCTCGCATCTTGCCCATCGAGGCTTCCAAGTTGTTGGGCTTCTTCTCGTCCATCATCCAGACCGACTTGAGGATCAACAGCCATGTCGAGCGCAGCTGGATCTCCATATCCGCTACCTCGCGCTCGATGTTCGTCATCCGGCTGCGCGGGATACCGGTGCGCAAGGTGACGCCGTTCTGCGCGAGGAGCTCCTTGAGCGTCTCGAGCGTGGCGCGGGCGATGCCCATCGCGGAGGCGGCGACCATCGGGCGGCTGGCATCGAAGGTCGCCATCGCGCCCTTGAAGCCCTCGGTAGTCTTCTTCTCGACTTCGGGGCTGCCCAGGATGTTGTCGAATGGGATGCGGCAATCCTGGAGCACGACCGAGCCTGTGTCGCTAGCGCGAATGCCGAGCTTGTGCTCGAGCTTGGTGACGGTGCAGCCCGGCGTGCCTGCTTCCACCACGAACGGACGCACGCCGGCGCGGCCGGCGGACGCATCGATCGTTGCCCAGATGACGAGAAAGCCCTGCGTGTCGATCAGGGCCTTGTGCGCACCCGTGACAAAGATCTTCTCGCCGTTGAGCACCCCCGAATCGCCGTCCCGCACTGCCGTGGTGCGGACATCGGCCGGCATGGCCGAGCCTGCGTGCGGCTCGGTCAGCGCCATGCCGTCCAGGACCGGCTTGTCGCCCGCAAAGCGCGCCAGGAAGCGCTGCTTCTGCTCGGGCGTCCCCGTGGCGGCCACGGCGGCTGCACCCAGCAGCCCGACTGGGGAGCACAGGTAGAGCGCGGCGTCACCCCACGACAGGGCCTCCGCGCTATAGGCCAGTCGCTGGTAGGCGACGCGCGGCCCCTCCTTCTTGGGCGCCTCTCCTTCGGCTTTCTTGGGCTTGTCGGTGGAGGGCACGAAGCCCCCGCCGCCCATCTGCTTGTTGGCGTCGTGCATCATGTTGATGTAGTCCCACGGGACCTCGTGCTCATGGTCGTCGAAGTACCGCGCCACGGGGCGCATCATGTTCTCGCCGACCATCGTCATCAACGTGACGGCGTTCCGGACCTTGTCGGGAATCTCGAAGCTAATCATGGCAGCCTCTCCTTCTCCCCGCCTAAACCATCGCCATCCCCGGGAAGTTCGGGACGCCGCGCCCGTTCCGCATCCAGCGCTCGACCGGATGCTCGCGGATGTAGCCGTGCCCTCCCAGGAGTTGGACGGCGCGATCGGTCACCATCATGGCGGTATCGGATGCGCCCAGGATGGCCATCTGGGCCGCGTGGGCGGCGTCCTTGCCCTCGTCGAGAAGCCAGGCGGCCTCCCAGACCAGCAGGCGGATGGCCTCGATATCGGTGGCCATCTCTGCGAGCATGAAGGCGAGCGACTGCTTCTGGGCGATCGGCACGCCGAAGACCGTGCGGTCCTTGGCGTAGGCCAGTGAGTACTCGTAGGCCGCCTTCGCCAAGCCGATGGCCAGGGCAGCCGCCGCGACCTGCGTGGCTGCAATCAGCGGTTGTGGGTCATGCCCGGCGTCGCCGCCCAATCGGGCATCGGCTGGCACGGTCACTCCCTCCAGCGTCAGCTTGTGCGTGGGCAGCGCGTTCAGGCCGCACCATGCCTCCCGGTCGCCGATCTTGAGGCCGGCCGATTTCGGCGGCACAACGAACGCCTGCGTCTTGCCGTCAAGAGCAGCGTAGACCAGCAGCCCGGCGGCGTTGGCGGCATGCGGCACCAGCGTCTTGACGCCGTTCAAGACGTACGAGCCGTTCTTGCGCACTGCGGTCGTACGCATGTCGGCCGCCGAGAAGTCGAGGTTCGGCTCGACAAAGGCGGAGACGTAGGGCTTCCAGTCGCCCTCGACCACCGGTGGAAGCAGGGACTTCTTCTGCTCCTCCGTGCCCGCAACCAGGATCGGGATGGCGTAGGCCGCGGGCGCCATGACCGCCAATCCGGCCGTCAGGTCCCCGTAGCCGAGCTCCTCGGCTGCGAGAACACCGGTGACGGCAGAACGGTCCCCGAAGCCTCCGTAAGCTTCGGGGATGCTGGCCTGCAGGACTCCCAGCTCCCAGCCCTTCTTGACCAGCGCCGGCGGCAGCTCACCCGCCTCATCGGCATCGTGCGCCGCGGCGCGCAGATCATTCAGGGCATAACGCTGGACCGAGTCCACCAGCATCTTCTGCTCTTCGTTCGGTTCGAAACCAAACATAGGGCCCTCCCCTCTGCGCAGGGTTAGCACGGCGTCGCCCCGTCCGCTCGAACGTAGCGTAGCGGAACCGGGCAGACATCGTCGATCGCTTCTTGACTCTCCAGGCCGATCTGACCGCGCTGCGCGAGATACTCGACATGCGCGCCGGTCTCCTCCAGGGCAAGTAGCACGTTGTAGCCGTGCACCTCCGGGAACAACCGCGCCGAGATCTCAGCGATCGTGCGCGGAACGGTTAACAGGTCGAGCACTGCCTGCAAGCGCTCTCGGTGGAGCGATTCGATGGCATCCAGTCGCGCACCGAGATTCCGAATCGGCTCCTGATGACCCCCGAGGGTCCAGCGGACCCTGGTAGACAGTGGGCGGATCCGCTCCAGGGACTCGAGGTAGTGCCCCAGACCGGTGTTGTCGCTCAGGCTCTCGGGGGACTGGTGGGGGCTGATTTCACTCAGCACCTGGTCTCCCACCAGCAGGATGTCATCCAGCTGCATGACAACCTGGCCGGGGCAGTGGCCCGGCACATGCGTCATCGTCAACGGGCCCACGCGCATGCCTTCGGCCTCGTACGTCAGGTCCACGGGCACCGAGGAGAATAGCTGCTTGTTCACCAGATACAGGTCAATAATGGCAGCCTGCTTTTCGGGCTCCACGCCTGCTTCCACCAGGAATCCGCGCAGGCGGTGTGTGATCAGTCGCACGCGCTCCTCGTAGCGGGTCAGGACCCTCCGGTCGAGCTCATGCACGCCCACTGGGGCATCCGTCTGGCTGCGCACGTAGCGCAGGCCTCCGTGGTGATCGATGTGCCCGTGTGTGATCAGCACGTGCGTCAGGCGGCGCCACCCTCCATCTTCTCCGTACGCGCTGCACACCGTCGAGAGGCCGCTCTCCAGGGCGGAGTTGGAGGAGTCAAGTCCAGATCCGCAATCAATCAGAGCGCGGAAGCCGTCGGAGATGACGAGATAAGCGAATCCCCAGAAGCCTGGGAAGAGCTCCAGCGGCATTCGGTACACACGGGCGCCCTGACCGGATTCAAAGCGCTGGACCGCCAGCTCCATCATTTGCCTGCTTCGCTCCCGTTGAGCAGCCCTTTGAGAAACAGGTCAGCGAATCCATCCGCGGCCTGGGTGGGCGTCAGACGGCCATCCTTGTGGAACCAGGTGATCATCCAGTTCTGCACGCCCAGCAGGGCAAACGAGGTCATTGCGGGATCTACCGATCGGAACTCGCCGGCGTCGATGCCCGACTGAACGATTTGCCGCCAGAGGCGATCGACCTGGTCCCGTCGGGCAATGTGCCGGGCGCGCAGCGCGGGGTCGAGCCCGCGGTACTCGAGCAGAAGGACCGCCGCAAGATCGCGATCTTCAGTCAGGATCGTTGTGTAGGCGCGCAGTGCGAGGCGGAGTTTCTCAGTCGGGGAGAGATTGGAGTCGACAACGGCGGTGATGTCGGTCGTCACCCGATCGAGCGCCTGGTTGAGGATCTCAACCAGCATCTCCTGCTTGCTCTCGACGTGGTGGTACAGGCTGGCCTTCTGCAGGTGAACCGCGTCGGCGATGTCCTGCATCGACGTGGCGTGATAGCCCTTCTCGCGGAAGATCTGGGCTGCCGCCTGCACGATCTCGGCACGATGCATTAGCCTACCGACCGGTCGGTAGTTTCATCCTAGCACAAGCCGGAGGCGGGAGTCAAGCACAACTCACCAACCCACGGCCAATCGCATGAGCCTGACAAGTCCCGCGGAGAGGGCGATGGTCGCAGGGATGGTCAGGACCCAAGCCGTGAGCATGTCTCGAAGGATGAGCCAGCGGACCTTGTTCAGGCGCTCGGCCGCCCCGGCGCCCAGAATCGCTGACGCCATGACCTGCGTGGTGCTGATCGGCCCTCCCACCGTGGCGGCGGAGAAGACAACCAGCGCTCCCGCGACGAGCGCCCCGAAGCCATTCACCGGTCGCAGCCTGTAGATCCGCGCCCCAAGTGTCCTCATCTGCCGCCACCCCCCGATCGACGTGCCGAGGCAGAACGAGCCAATGCAGGCGACAACAACCCAGGGCGGGATCCCGGCTCCATGCTCGAGCCCAAGGACCATCAGCCCCAGCGTTAGAACGCCCATCGCCTTCGGAGCGTCGCTGGCTCCATGGCTCACTCCGCGTGCGATCATGGTCAGCTGCTGCCAACGACGCAGATGGGTGTTCAGCGAGGGCCTGGCACGCCTCGCAAGGTGAAGCGTCAGCCTCACCACCAGGAGACCAACGAACAGGCCCAACGGCGGCGAGAGCAACAGGGCACCGACCACCCACCCCAGGCCCGGTAGCAGCAGTGCACCCGGACCGGCAGTGGCCAGCGCCGCCCCAGTCAGACCACCAATGAGCGCATGGGATGACGAAGACGGAATCCCGATGATCGAGGTCAAGATGGCCCAAAGCAATGCGGCCAGTAGCGCGGCCAGGATTGACCCGGGGGTCAAGGAGTCCGCCCGCACAACGCGCGTCGCCACGGTCGTCGCTACCGCCGTGCCTATGACGAAGGGGCCAGTAGCCTGAGCGGCTGCCGCAAGCAGGAGCGCCTGTCGGGGTCGTAGGGCATGCGTGGACACGACCGGTGCGACGATTGACGGACTATCGTTCAGGCCGTTGATGAAGGCGAAGGCAAGCGACAACACGATGAGCAACGCGGTCAAGATCACCGGTCGCGGATCAACTCACAAGCGCCGGGCGCACCCGGCGCATACTTGGCGATGGGCAAGCCGTCCTGCGTCGGCAGCCCCCGAGGGGTTGGTGGCCTGGCGGACAGTTCGCCTCTCTTCACCTCCGGCCATAGCGAGGGCAATCGCCCGCGCAGGCTGTATCGGCTCGTCGGCTCACCGGCGGGTCGCTTGCCAGCGAGTGATCTTCTCCGTCAAGCCCTTGAGCCGCCGGAGATGCCCCCTGCCCTCGCGAACCACGTCAGAGAAAGCAGGCGAGCCTCATTCCTCCTCGCAGCCGGCCTGCGCGCGAACCCGACCCGCGACGCCGGCGGGGACCGCCCGTGGCCTGCACCCAAGCGCAATGAGGTGCCTCGCAATCGAGACCACGTGCACCGCAATCCTGGCGGAGCATCCTCGCGACAGCTACATCGCCGCGACAACGATCTCCTGCATCTCGACGCGCGTCAGCGCAATCGGATTGGCCTTCATGCTGCTGGCGACTGCCGACTTGTCGAGCAGTTCCGGAAGCTGTGCGGGGCTGAGGCCATATGACGCCAGCCGCGGGACGCGCAGCGCGGCGCACACGTCCGCAACCCAAGAAACAGCCTCATCCGCGCCGGCCGCCTGCTTGCCTGTGAGCAATTGCCCGACCTCTCGATACTTGTCGAGTGCGACGTTCCTGGGCGCTCGATCGCCTAAGGCGCGCACGTTGATCCGGATGGCGTACGGCAGAAGTGCAGCGCACACTGCGCCATGCGGCCCGGAGACCATTCCACCAATCACACCGGCGAACCCGTGGACCGAACCGAGGCCGGCGTTGGCCATCGCCAGTCCCGAGAACAGTGCGGCCAATGACATGTCTTCCCGCGCCCCCCGGTCGTCCCCGCGCTCGTGGGCGCGCCGCAGAGACCGCGCAACGCGCCGCAGGCCCTCACGGCACAGTGCATCCGTGATTGGACTTGCCCGCGCGGAGACGAACGGCTCGATCAACTGAGTCAATGCATCCAGCCCAGTGCTCGCCGTGATCACCGGAGGCACCGTCAGCGTCAACTCGGGATCCCCCTGTGCCAGACGAACGCCGCGCCGCAGGTCCTCCGTAGTCGGCTCGTGGTCAATCGAGAGATCCTTCGAGCGGACCCCCGCCTGGCCCAGCAGCTCGCGGAGCCCGTCCGCCCGCTCGGGATGGGCGCCGGTGACAACCAGCGCGCGCCGACCGAACGCGCCGGCGAGCGCTCCGATGTCCTTCAACTTGCCCGGGCCGAAGACGATACGGCCGGCAGTGGCGAACTCAAACTGCATCGATCACTCCCAGGAGGCGTCCTCCGGGTACACGTTGACGTACTCCGCCTTTGAGCGAGGCGCCTCCATCATCGGCTCGACGGCATCGCGCCATGCCGCGTAGTGTGCGGTCTCGCGATGGCGCGGCGGATCGTCCCGGGTCCGGTAGACCTCCATCAGGACAAACCGCGTCGGATCATCGCTGCGCTGCACGACATCAAACCGGACCACGCCCGGCTCGCGGAGACTGCTGCGAGCGTTGTCCTCCGTCGCGCGACGGAAGGCCTCCACCGAGTCCGGTTTCACATGAACTTGAACGTGGACGATGTGCATGGTCTCTCTCCCCAACAGCAGGGCAGATCCATCGAGGCTGGCTACCCGCGGTCGCGGCGTCCCCGGGGATGCTCGTGTCCGCGCAGATTGGAGGCTTGTGGCGCCGCCTGCACGGCGTTAGAATAGCCTCTACGTGCCCCTGTAGCTCAGTGGATAGAGCGTTGCCCTCCGGAGGCAAAAGCCGGCGTTCAAGTCGCCGCAGGGGCGCCAACCGCCCAGGCCGTGTGCCGGGGCGGTTCGTGTTCCCTTCTCGCCAACAGTCCGATCCCGGCGCCCCTAGCCACCCGGTCCCAGGTCAATCTCCTCGACGGCGCGCGTGTCGGTCTCGACGGCCACCATCCGGCTGTTGCCCTTCATGCCCATCAGCTCCCCAGGATTCAGCAACAGGCAGCGGCCGATCCATTCCTGATGGGCGGCGTGGTCGTGGCCGTAACACACCAGATCGAATTCGCCTGAGGCGGCCAAGCCTCGCGCCAGTTCAGGGTAGTGATTGACGGCGATCCGCAATCCCCCGAACTCGAACCGCGCCACCTGCCCGTGCAGCGTGATGCCCGGGAACCGCGCGGCATTCCTGCCGATCAGGTACGTGTCGCCGTCGTTGTTTCCCCACACAATGTGGACCGGGTTGCCGGGCACGCCCTCTCCGATCCGCGTGATCATGAACGGTGAACACAAGTCCCCGCAGTGGATGACGATGTCCGCGGCGGCCATGTGCGGCAAGGCGGCGGCAAGCTTCCAGATGTTGTCGTGGCTGTCACTCAGAACGGCGATCTTCATCGGAACCACCTGGGAACGAGGCAGGCCTACGGGAGACAGCCTACGGTTCGGACTCGGCCTTCGGCGCGGGTTTCTCCCTTCCGTACACGTGATTGAATTCGGCCAATCGGGTGGCTAGCTCCGCGGTCAACTGCTCCGCACGCACTCGCCATCCCCAGTTACCCTGCTCGCGGCTGGGGTAGTTCATGCGCGCTTGCGTCCCAAGGCTGAGGGCATCTTGCAGGGGAGCGATGGCCCACTGAGCCACGGACGCCCAGGCAGAGCGAATCTGATCCCAGGCGATGTCGGTCCCGTCCCGCCCGAGATAGCGCCGACAGAAGTCGCGTTCCTTCTCCGGTGCCGATTCGTACCACCCAACTACGGTGTCATTGTCGTGCGTTCCGGTGTAGACAACGCAACGCACCGGATAGTTGTGGGGAAGGAACTCGTGCTCGGGGTGCCCATCGAAAGCGAACTGCAGAATCTTCATCCCCGGCAAGTCAAAGTCCGTACGGAGCTTCTTCACCCCCGGCGTGATCACGCCGAGATCTTCCGCGATGAGCGGCAGGCTGCCGAGGCCGTTGCGGACCGCGGTCAGGAAATCCGCCCCCGGACCGGGCGCCCAGCGGCCTGTCTCGGCCGTTGGAGCGGATGCAGGGATCTCCCAGTAGGCCTCAAAGCCGCGGAAGTGATCAAGGCGCACGATGTCCACCATCGACAGGACGGCCCGCAACCGTCGCAGCCACCAGCCGTACCCATCGGCTCGCATCGACTCCCATCGGTAGAGCGGATTCCCCCAGCGCTGTCCGGTGGGCGAGAAGTAGTCGGGCGGCACCCCGGCAACGAAGGCGGGTTGACCGGAAGCATCGAGGGTAAAGAACTCGGGGTGACTCCAGACATCAGCGGAGTCATGCGCCACGAAGATCGGGATGTCCCCCACCAGCTCGATATCGGCCGCATGCGCCGCTTGCGCCAGAGACTCCCATTGCCGGAAGAAACAGAACTGACGCACGCATTGCGCCTCGACATCAGAGTGCAGGCCCCGCGCCGCGGCTGCCAGTGCGTCCGGTTCTCGACGGCACAGCCAGTTGGACCACTCCGTCCACGGGGCCCCCGCATGGGCGCGCTTGAGCGCCATGAACAGGGCGTAGTCTTCCAGCCAGTCCTGATTCGAGTCGCGGAAGCGCAGGTAGGCCTCGCGCTGCGCGCGGGACGCGCGAGCGTCGAAGTTCTCGGTCAGCCGAGTGAGCAGGCCATCCTTCCAGGCGATCACGGGGCCGAAGTCGACGTGATCCTCCGGGAACGCAGGCATGTCTGCCATCTCATCCCGGGTGAGCAGGCCGTTCTGGACTAAGACGTCCGGGCTGATGAGAAGTGGATTGCCGGCGAAAGCGGAGAAAGACTGGTAGGGCGAGTCGCCGTAGCCTGTGGGGCCGAGGGGAAGCACTTGCCATAGGCGACAGCCGGTGCTGGCCAGCCACTCCACCCAACGGTATGCTGCAGGGCCCAGGTCACCGATGCCGTAGGGGCCCGGAAGCGAGGTCGGATGCAGGAGGATTCCCCCTGCCCGTCCGGCGATCACTGATCGCCTCCCCGACTCGAGATGCGGCCCGCCGCGATCTCGCCGTAGAGATCCGCGTACGCTCGAGCCGAACGGCCCCAGGAGAAGTCCTGCGCCATCCCGCGCTGCTGCAGGCCTCGCCAGGCGCGCGGATCCTGATAGACGTCGAGTGCTTGATGGACTGCCTCCGCGAGCGCCTGAGGCTCCGCAGGCCCGAACAAGAAGCCTGTTCCGGGGCCTTCTCGCCCGTACGCAACAACCGTGTCCTTCAGTCCGCCCGTCGCCCTGACGATGGGCACGGCGCCATAGCGCATGCCGATCATCTGCACCAGTCCGCACGGCTCGTATCGTGAGGGCACAAGGATCATGTCGGTCCCGGCATAGATGCGGCGCGCCAGTTCGGCATCAAAGGTGGGCAGGAAGCGAACGCGCTGGGGCTCGCGTGCCGCAAATGCACTGGCGCGGTCTTCCAGTGCCGGGTCGCCGGTTCCGAGGAGCACGAGCTGCCAGCAGCGGCCAGCAAGCTGCCCCAACGCCCCCATCGCAAGATCAACGCCCTTCTGCATCTCAAGCCGTGTGATCATGGCCAGCAGAGGCGTGCGCGGTTCGACAGGCAAACCCACAGCGCACTGCAAGTCGGCCTTGTTGGAGGCCCGAGAGGCGATCGATCGTCGATCGAAGGCTGCTACGAGCCACGGATCGTGTGAGGGATCCCACACGTCGGGATCGATCCCGTTCAGGATCCCCCGCAGCACATCAGGCCGCGAGGCCAGGAACGATTCCAATCCGCAGCCGAAAGCCGGCGTCTGGATCTCAGCAGCGTAGCCGGGACTGACAGCCGTGATTGCGTCGGCGTGGGCCATGCCGAGAGGCAAGGGCAGCAGGCGCGCCCAATCGGGAAGCATCGAGTGATCGGCCGGGGGCAGCCCGTATTCACGCAGAGCATCGCTCCCCCCCGCTCCCATGTAGGCGAGATTGTGGATGGTGAGCACCGCCCCGGTCGACTCCCAGCCATCACCGACAGTGCGCATCCACGCCAACGCAGGTGCGGTGTGCCAGTCATTCGCATGCACGACATCCGGCTGCCACCCGGTCGCCCGACAGGCCTGCAATGCTCCCACCACGAAGAAGATGAACTTCGAGGCGTCTGCGGCCTCGCCGCCGTACACGGACGGCACACGGTCAATCGGGTCGCCCCCGATCAGCCAGGTCCGCACTCCCCGCATCGTCGCTTCATGCACTTCCGCCTTGAGCGGGCCCGAGGGACGAGGAACATCGACGACAGCGCGCGGCGCACGCCCTCGGACCTGGTCGGCCAGTTGCGGGTAGCGCGGGATCGCCAGGCGAACGTCAATCCCTAACTCAGTCAGCGCACGCGGCAGTTCGCCGGCGACGTCCCCCAGTCCGCCGACCTTGACCAGGGGTGCGGCTTCAGCCGCGAGGAACAGGACCTTCATGCCGCGAACCACCGGAAGTCGATGTTGGGGAACACCTTGTCCCGCTCCCACAAGCGAGCAGCCAGTTCCACGTCCGGCGCGCCGTGGTCCAGCGAATCCATCAGTTGGTCGAAGCGCTCGACGTGGCTGTGGAATCGCTCCACGGCGTACTCGCGCGCCTGGCCGGTGGATACCAGGAACGGCCAATCCGACGACTGCAGCAACAGCAGTTCCCGCGCCGCCTGGTTGAGGACGGTCTGCTCGGCATCCGAAGGGTTCCGCGCCTTGCCGACCCTATCAAGCATGCGCCGCTCGGCAGCGTGGATCACTGGCCACATCCAGTGTGTATCGGCGTTGTCCCACACAAAGTGGGTCCCGCCTGCGCCCCATGATCCCTCGGGCAGGTTCAGCACAGTCTCCGGAGGGTGGGCCTCGATGAAGGCTGGGGCAGTCGTCAGGTCAACCTCCTCGGATGCCGCCAGCTCGCGCAGCACTCCCTCGATCCAGGAGACACCCTCAAACCACCAATGGCCGAAGAGCTCGGTATCGTAGTTGGCGCACACGATGCCGAAGCCCTTGCTGCCAGAGTGATAGTCCTTGAGCAGACCTGTCACCAGATGGGCGAAGTGGCGCGAGTGCTCGCCGACCTTCCACGCGGCCCAGTCCGGATGGTAGGCGTCTTTGCCTCCCAAGGAGACACGAGCCCCTGATACGCGCCAGTACTGCATCCCCGACACGCCATCCTTCTTATGGAACTCCCTGTAGTCGAAGTCACCCGGGTATCCCCAATCCGCGCTCCACACCTGAAGCCCGCTGCGATTGTTGCGCCCAAGCACGGCGACGTCCGTCCCGGCGACGTAGTACGGCAAGTACGTGGTAGCGGGCTGGGCCGGGCGGACCTCAGAGAACGGTACGACATAGCGCCGCATGATGTTGCCGTAGGGCCCGATGGCCTCCCCGGCAGCCACGCCAACCGGCCGGCCGCCCTCAATCATGTGCGTCTCAGCGAAGAACAGGCCGATCTTGTGTCGATGCAGGAACGTCTCCAGACCAGGCCTCTGCCTGCCGTCCTCGGCGAAGTAGGCCGGTCGGTACGCGCATTCGGGGAGCCAGATGGCGCGCGGCGCGCATCCCATGTGTCGGCGATGGGACTCGATAGCAGTTCGCAACTGGAGGTTGATGGACTCGTCGCGGTCGAGGAGCGGGAGATAGCCGTGCGTGGCGCCGCACGTGACAACCTCGACCATACCCGCTTCCTGCAGGCGCCGGAAAGCGGGCACAAGATTGCCATCGTAGCGCTCGACGAAGCTGCGCCGGATGCCCTGGTACCAGTCGCGGTAGAACCCCGCCAGGTAGGTGAAGTGCTCATCTCCCGCCTTCTCGAACCGCGGGATATCGGCCGTCGCTGCGGCGATCTTCTCGTCCAGGTAAGTCAGGAAGTTCGCGCGCACGAGGTCATCGGCCAGCTGTTCCAAGAGAATGGGTGTCAGGGTGAGCGTCAATCGAGCGGCGACGCCTTCCTGAAGCAAGCGATTGAGCGAGTCAAGCAGAGGGACGTACGTCTCAGCCGCGGCCTCGTGGAGCCATTCTTCCCCGTGCGGCCAACGGCCGGCCTGGCGGGCATAAGGCAGGTGGGAATGCAGAACGAACGTGAACGCGCCTGTCTTCGGCATGTTATCCCTCAACCTGGAATGGGTCGATTCTAGCAGATGAATTCACTGATCGTGATGCCAGACTTGCCACGGTCCGGTCCAAGGCGCGTCTCGAGCCGCCCCACGCGCCGGATCGAGAGGCGAATGGCCCCACTTGGACTTGCTTGCGCCTGGTTGGAGCGGGATACTTGGGCATCCCAGGCCACACCATCTGCAAGAGATCCAGGCCACGCAGAGGGCCGTGGGAGTCGCATCCGGTCACAAGGAGCGGTCATGGGCCCGATCACCGTTGCTGAACTGATCCCCGTCCTGCAGGTCGCCATCGGGCCTGTCATCCTGGTATCCGGCGTTGGGCTGCTGCTACTCACGATGACCAACCGCCTGGCGCGGGTGATCGACCGCTCGCGCCTGCTCTATCGTGAGCTCCGCGACAACCCGTCTCTCGATCAGGCCTCCGCCCTTGGCCAGCTGAAGACGCTGACCGAACGGGCGCGGATGATCCAAAGCGCCATCACACTCGCGTCGGTGAGCGTCCTCCT
>JAPLGR010000148.1 GCA_026390045.1 Chloroflexota bacterium
CGGCCCGGCAGGGCCGCGTGCTCCTGGTCGATGCTGTCTCGTCGTTGGGCGGGATCCCGCTTCGGATGGATGACTGGGGGATTGGGTTGTGTGCATCGGCGTCGCAGAAGTGTCTGGGCGCGCCTCCGGGCCTGTCGACGGTGGCAGTCTCGCCCGCCGCCTGGGAGCTGATCGACCGCAATCCGGACAAGGGCCACGGCTGGTACCTGAACCTTCGGGTGTGGCGGCAGTTCGCGAACGACTGGGCCGGGTGGCACCCCTACCCGATCACCATGGCGACCAACAACGTCATGGCGCTGCGCGCCGGTCTGCAGGGCCTGCTGGCCGAAGGCATTGACAGCCGGATGGAGCGATACCGTGGGCTTGCGATGCGCCTGCGGCGGGGGCTGCGCAAGATCGGGATGCAGCCCTACACGCGCGACGAGTTGATGGCGCCGGTCCTGACCGCGGCCTTTGGACCGCCGGGAGTGGCCACCGGTGAGATCGTGGACTACATGGCCGAAGTGCACCACACTAAGATCGCCGGCGGCCTTGGAGATCAGCTCAAGGACAAGGTGTTCCGCATCGGCCACATGTCTCCCACCGTCGGGGAGGCCGACATCGACCACGTCGTAGAACAGCTGGCCGCATTCACCCCGGGTTGGCGCGGGGCAACCTGAGCGTCCGCCGCCTGCGGGACGCACCTGGCCATTGAGGAGGATCAGATGACGGAGAGACCGCTGGACAACCGAGTGGCGCTGGTCACAGGCGCCTACCGCAATCTGGGGGCGGTCACAGCCGAGACGCTCGCGCGCTACGGCGCGTCGGTCATCATCAACGACCTGGACAAGCCGGACCTGGCCGCCCACGGACAGGCCCTGCTCGAGCGAATCCGCGCCCACGGTGTCCGGGCGGCAGCGATCACGGCAGATCTCTCACGGTCCTCCGATGTCAAGCGGATGTGCCAGCAGGCCCTGGCGCAGTTCGGACGGGTGGACATCATCGTGAACAACGCCGGCCCGTTCAACATGGATCCCTATGTCTCGCTCGAGGAATCGACCTGGGATCTGGTCCTGAACGTGAACCTCAAGGCGGTCTACATGACCGCCAAATACCTTGCGCCACAGATGAAGGCCAATGGGTGGGGCAGGATCGTCAACATGTGCGCCGGTTCGGCCTTCATCCGCAACCACAACGTATACACCCTCGCCAAGGCGGGCGTGCAGGTGATCACCGAGTCGCTGGCGCTGGAACTCGGGCCCGAGGTCACTGTCAACGCCGTCTCGCCGGGGCAGATCTTCGAAAGCCTGCCCGACATCCATGCGTTCGATCCTACTTTCGGGGAGCGCTACCTGGCACGCACGCCGGCCAAGAAGCTAATCCGCCGCGCCGAGGTCGCCGAGATGATCGCCCTGTTCTGCATGCCGAGCAGCGGCACGATCACCGGCGTCACGATCCGGCTGGATGGCGGAGCGGAGATCCCGCGCTTCTGACGGGGCAGCCGTCGTCGTTCGCATCACCCACCATCCGGGACCTCCCGGAGGATCGGGCAACCGCTTCCATCCCCTGACGAACCAGCCCATGCTGGCGCCGTGCGCGCTCGACGGCGAGCGGCGTGGCGCTGCAGCGCACGAACTCAGCGCCCGGCTCGCTCAGGCCGCACGTCGGCCCGGGCGCGCTGAGCAAACGCCGGATCTTCTCTTTTGAGCTGAAGCCTTGGGACGGTTACGCTGCGGTCTGGAACCCGGGGTGCTCGCGCGCCAGCCGGCAGGCCACGCGGTGCCCGTCACCGAGGTCGTACTCCGGGACAGGCTGCCGGCACTCGTCGAGGACAAACCCGCAGCGATCCTGCAGCGAGCATCCGGCCATCAGGACCCGCGCGGTCGGGGTCTCTCCCTTGAGCAGGATCCGGCTGCGTTTCAGCGTCGGGTCGGGAATGGGTATCGCGGAGAGCAGCGCCTTGGTGTAGACGTGGGTCGGATCATCGAAGACGGCTGCAGTGCGTCCCTCCTCGACAATTCGCCCCAGGTACATCACCATCACCCGGTCGCACAAGTGCCGGATGGTGCTCAGGTCGTGCGAGATGTAGATGTAGGAGAGGTTGAATTCCCTCTGCAGCCGCTTGAGTAGGACGATGACATGGATGCGGAGCGACATATCGAGCGATGAGGTGGGCTCATCCAGGATCACCAGCCTGGGGGTGGTCATGATGGCCCGTGCCACGCCCACCCGCTGCTTCTGCCCGCCGCTCAGCTGATGCGGCAGGCGGCCCAGGTGCTCTGGTTCTAGGTTCACCCGCAGGATCGCCTCGTCCAGCTGGGCGTCCGACGAGTACAGGCCGTGCAGCTGAAGCGGTTCCCGCAGCGTCCTGCGAACCGAGAACCGCGGATTGAGGGACTCGTTGGGGTCCTGGAAGACCATCTGGAAGTCCTTGCGCCGCGCCCTGATCCGGCTGCGGGGCAGGGCGGTCAGGTCGGTTCCCTGGAAGAGGATCCTTCCCCGGGTGACCTCCTCCAGCCGCAGGATGCAGCGGGCGGTCGTGGTCTTGCCGCAGCCGCTCTCGCCCACCAGGCCCACCGCTTCCCCCGGGTAGACGTCGAAGCTGACGCCGTTGACGGCGTGAATCGTTGTCCGGCCCTCGCGGTAGTGCTTGTGCAGGTCCTGAACCTGCAGTAGGGGCTCGGTCATGGCTGGCCCTCACTGCGCAGGTGGCAGAACACCACGTGATCGTCGCCCAGCCAGCAAGCCGCCGGCCGCTCCGCCCAGCAGACGTCCAGCACATCCGGGCAGCGGTTGGCGAAGCGGCATCCGGCGCTGTCGTAGTCGATGCTGGCGAAGGCGATCGCGCGGGTAGTGTCGAGCTCGGCCGCCTGATCCACCCGCAGGATGGATCCGAGGAGCCGCTCCGTGTAGGGATGGCTTGGCCGCTGGAACAGGTCCCGCACGCCGGCCTGCTCCATGATCTGTCCCGCGTACATCACCGCCACGCGCTGGCAGACCTCGCTGACTACGCCCAGGTCATGAGTGATCAGCAGCAGGGAGGCGCCAGTCTCCGCCTGCACCTTCTTGATCAACTCGAAGATCTGTGCCTGAATCGTCACATCCAATCCGGTGGTCGGCTCGTCGGCGATCAGCAGGGCGGGCCGGCAGGCCAGCATGATGGCGATCAACACCCGCTGCGCCATCCCGCCGCTCAGCTGGTGAGGGTAGGCTCGGGCGCGTGCCTCAGCATCCGAGATCCCCACATGCCGCAGCAGATCGATCGACGCTCGGCGCGCCTCCGGCCTCGTCAGCCCTTGATGGAGCATCAGGGCCCGCGCCACCTGGTCACCGGCCCTCATCAGGGGATTGAGGGCGGCGCGCGGATTCTGGAAGATCATGGCGATCTTGGATCCCCGGACCTGCCGCATCCCGGACTCGGGCAGTGAGAGCAGGTTCTGCCCGCCGAAATCGATCTGGCCTGCGGATGCCCGGGCGGCCGGCGGCAGCAGGCGCATGACCGTCAGGGCGGTCATGGTCTTGCCTGAGCCGCTCTCGCCGACCAGCCCCATAACCTCATTAGGCATGACGTCGAAGTTGACATCCAGCAGGACGGCGCGCGACCGGTCATGATCCTCGATGTCCAGCCGCAGGGAGCGAATCCGGAGGAGCGGCTCAGCCATCAGCGCTCCTCCCGGGCGAGCAGATCGCGTAGGCCGTCGCCGACGATGCTGAAGCCAAAGGCGATGATCACGATCGCCAGGCCGGGGAACAGCCAGGTCCACCACTCGCCGGTGATGA
>JAPLGR010000009.1 GCA_026390045.1 Chloroflexota bacterium
GTCATCACCTATCCCACAGAGAGCGTTGTGCCGGCCGCGCGCCTGGAGCTGCGCTCGCGAGAAGTGAGCGCGGAGTCGAGCGTGCGGCTGGGCGTGCTCGGCGCGGGCAATTTCGCCGCCGGCGTCCTCCTGCCGGTGCTGAAGCGCATTCAGGGCATTGAGCCTGTGGGAATCGCCTCGGGCACAGGGTTGAGTGCGGCGACGGCCGGGCGGAAGTTCGGATTCCGCTACGTTGCCGGGAGCGAGAAGGAGATCCTGGCTGACCCGTCCATCAACACCGTCGCGATCCTGACGCGGCACGCCGCCCACGCGCGTCAGACAATCGCCGCGCTGCAGGCGGGAAAACATGTCTTCTGTGAGAAGCCTCTCGCCCTCACGCGTGAGGAGCTTGCGGACATCGCCGCTGCTCTTCAAGCCTCGACTCGATTACTTGCCGTCGGCTACAACCGGCGCTTCGCCCCACTGGCGGTTGAGATGCGCAGCTTCCTGCGCGCCTCCAACGTGCCGTTGGCGGTTCACTATCGGGTGAACGCCGGCGTGCTTCCTGCCAATCACTGGCTGCACGATGCTGAGCAAGGCGGCGGGCGGCTGATTGGCGAAGCCTGTCACTTCTTCGACTTCGTCACCTTCCTGGTGGGTGCACTGCCGACGCGCGTCTGGGCCTCAGGCCTGCCCGATGGAGATCAGTACCGCGAAGACAATGTCGTGATCGGGCTCGAGTATGGTGACGGCTCGGTCGGCACGGTCGCATACGTGGCATGCGGCGATCGCTCACTGCCGAAGGAGCGCGTGGAGGCGTTTGGCGGGGGACGCGTCGCTGTGCTCGACGACTTCCGGTGCCTCGAAACCTACCATGCCGGCCGGCGTCAGATCCGGCGGACATGGCTCCGTCAGGACAAGGGACATCGGGCCGAGTGGGAGGCCTTCGTGGCCGCGATCCGTTCCGGTGGACCGTCCCCGATCCCCTATGACCAGTTGATGGCCGCCAGCCTGACGGCACTGGCCGCTGTGGACGCTCTGCGCACGCGCAAACCGGTCACGCTCGAGCCGCTCGGCCCGGCGCAATGAACCGGCTGCAGACTGCCTACTACGCCGCGCGCGAATTGGGTCTCGGTCCTCTGGCGCGCTGGGTCCTCTACCAGTCCAAGCTGCGGAGCGGATGGATACGAGCGCGGACGCCAGTGACGTCCTGGGATAAGCCGCTGCTGGCGCGCGCCCTTCGGGAGGATTTCTCCGCTGAGCCGGAGGAGTATGCTGCCTACCGGAAGAGTCTTTCCGCTCCCTGCTTCTTCTTCGATCCCTTCGCTGACCTGTCGGGCGCGCTGAGCCATCCAGCCGAGGCGGTTGCCGAGGCCGATGACGTGCGAGACGGATGGTTTCGCTTGTTTGGCTTGCCGGCGGTCTGGCTGGGAACACCGCCTGACTGGTCGGCCCTCGCGCCGCTCTCCGATGACGCTCCTCCACCGTCCCTCGATCTCACCGAACACTGGACAGCGACACCCACCGATCAGGTGCCCGGGGATATCAAGCTGCTGTGGGAGTTGTCGCGCTTCGGGTGGGTCTTCCCGATGGTGCGCGCGTATCGGGCAACGGGGAACCGAGCGTACGCGGAGGCGTGCTGGGACCTGATCCTCTCGTGGAGGCAAGCCAACAAGCCAAACGCCGGCGCCCACTGGGTCTCTGGCCAGGAGGTTGCGCTGCGGCTCATGGCGCTGACCTTCGCCTTCTACGGTCTGGCGCCGTGGCTGCACCGCAAGGCCACGCGGATCACGCGCCTGGCGACGATGATCCTGGCACACGCCGCGCGCATCCCGCCGACGCTTGACTACGCTCGCGCCCAACGCAACAACCACCTGCTTGTTGAGGGTGTGGGGCTGTACACGGCGGGCGTGCTGTTCCCTGAGATCGCGGCGGCGGCTGAGTGGCGGCGGACCGGGCGTAGTGCGCTGCTCCACGCGCTGCACACACAGGTCTTCCCTGACGGCGGCTACGTGCAGCACTCGGCGAACTACCACCGCTTGGCGCTGCAGGCCGCCACCTGGGCTGCGAGCCTGGCGGAGCGAAACCATGAACCCCTACCGGACGAAGCACTGGGGTCCATCCGACGACTTGTACGCGCTCTGAACGCACTTGTTGATCCGAATGACGGGAGGGCGCCGAACTTCGGCGCCAACGACGGCGCGCTCATTCTTCCCTTGAGCGATGGTGAGTTTGGCGACTTCCGCCCCGCGCTCCAGGCGGCATTGCGATTGGCCGATGGGCAAAACCTCTACCCTCGAGGCCCTTGGGATGAAACCTGCCTCTGGCTGGGAATCGGCGGCCCGACCAAGCCGGATCTACAGGAGCCCGCCGGGTTGGCCGGCCTTCCCGACGCCGGGCTCCATCTGCTGAGAGCTGGCGAGTCGCGCGGGATGCTGCGCTGTGCGCATTTCACCTCGAGGCCGGGACACTCTGACCAGCTGCACTTCGATCTGCGTTGCGGCCGCCAGCCGGTGGCGATTGATGCCGGCACCTACCTGTACAACGCTGCGCCGCCCTGGGACAACTCACTAACTTGTGCCGCCGCCCACAACACGATCCTCGTCGACGGCCAGGAGCCGATGCTCCGATCCGGGCGCTTCCTGTGGCTGGATTGGGCGCAGGGTCGCGTGCTTGGAAGGTGGCAATCGGCGGACGGGCGGCTTCAGGCGATCACCGCAGAGCATGACGGCTTCCATCGCCTCGGCATTATCCATCGCCGCACGGTGCTCCAGGTGTCGCCGAGTCTGTGGCTTGTCGTCGACGATGTCCTTGGAGGGGGTGAGCATTCGGCTCGCCTGGGATGGCTACTGGCCGACGGGCGATGGGGGTTCCGCCCCGGTCGTCTGAGCATTCGCCAGGACCGCTTGCGCGTGGACGTGTGGTTCGCCGCCCCGTCGGCTTCGGCGGCCCTCTACAAGGCAGGTGAGCTTGTGGCCGGGGACAACGCCGGCGGAGAAGAACAGATCAAGGGCTGGGCCGCGTGGAACTATGCCGATCGCCAGCCAGCCCTGCGCCTGGAAGTCGAATCGACGGGACCGTTGCCCCTGCGGCTGATCACCTGGCTCGCCATGGATGGAGCCGGCACCGGGGCCGTGGACCTGGAATGGCGCGCGCCGGGAGATGGCGTTTGTGCCGTGCGCCGCGCGGCCCTCGGCGCGTCCGTCCTGGATCTCAGCCGTGCACATCCTGATCATCCATCAAGCGTTCGCCGCGCTGGGTGAGCCGGGCGGGACGCGGCACCACGAACTGGCGCGCTGGCTGGCGCGCCAGGGTCATCGAGTCACGATCCTCGCCGGCCAGGTGAGCTACCTGACCGGTGAGGCCGAAGCCGCGACGCCGGCCGAGTGGACCGACGATGCCGGTGTGCACATCCGGCGCTGCGCCACCTACCGCGCCTGGCACCGCTCGTTCTTCCACCGCGTGTTGAGTTTCCTGAGCTTCATGTTCTCGTCATTCGCCGCCGGCCTGCAGACGCGCAACGTGGACGTCGTCTGGGGCACGACGCCGCCGCTGTTTCAGGGGGGCACGGCCTGGCTTCTGGCGCGACTGAAGGGTGCGGCCTTCGTCTTTGAGGTGCGCGATCTTTGGCCCGCGTTTGCCGTGGCGGTTGGCGTGCTGCGCAGTCGTCCTCTGATCGCACTGGCTGAAGCGTTCGAGCGGTTCCTCTACCGTCACGCCGACCGGCTGTTGGTCAACTCGCCTGGGTACGTCGAGCATGTCCTGCAGCGCGGGGCCCGGCAGGTGGACCTTGTGCCGAACGGTGTGGACATCTCCATGTTCAACCCGGCGGCAAAAGGGGCTGCCTTCCGCAAGGCTCATGGCCTGCAGGGCAAGTTCATTGCCCTGTACGCCGGTGCGCTGGGTCTCTCGAATGACCTGGGCGTGGTCCTGAATGCAGCCGCGCTGCTGGAGCACGAGTCGGAGATTGCATTAGTCCTGCTGGGCGATGGCAGGGAACGCCAGGCGCTGGTGGCGCGCGCCCGAGCCCTCTGTCTGCCGAACCTGTGCTTCCTCCCAGCTGTCCCAAAGGAGGAGATGGATCAGGCGCTGGCCGCCGCTGATGCATGCATTGCCATCCTCAAGCCGCTGGACGTCTACAGGACGACCTACCCCAACAAAGTGTTCGACTACATGGCCGCTGGCCGACCGGTGATCCTGGCGATCGACGGTGTCATCCGCCAGCTGATCGAGGAGGCGGGGGCGGGCGTGTTTGTGCCGCCGGGGGATCCGGCCGCACTGGCCGCCGCCATCCGCACACTGGCGGCCAACCGCGCTGCGGGCCGCGCGATGGGACGCTCGGGGCGTGCCTACGTGGAACGGCACTTTGACCGAGGCTCACTTGCTCGCGGGCTCGAGCAGGTGATGCTCTGCGCGGCCGAGGACCGCAGGCGCCGATGAGCGCCGGGCTCTTCCCGGCTGGAGTCCCGAAGAGCAAGCGTGTCTTTGACCTGCTGCTGGCCATCCCCGGCGTGCTGGTGCTCAGCCCGCTGCTGGCCGGGCTAGCCATCCTGATCAGGCTGCGGCTCGGCCCGCCGGTCCTCTTCCTGCAGACACGCCCCGGCTACCGGGGGCAGCCATTCACGCTCTACAAGTTCCGCACGATGATGGATACCTGGGACAAGGATGGCCGCCTGCTGAGCGACGCCGAGCGCCTGACGGGCCTAGGCCGCTTCCTGCGCTCATTCAGCCTGGACGACCTGCCCAACGCGATCAACGTCCTGCGGGGAGAAATGAGCGTGGTGGTCCCGCGTCCCCTGCTCATTGAGTACCTCGATCGCTACACAGCCGAGCAGGCGCGTCGCCATGACGTCCTTCCCGGCATCACGGGCTGGGCGCAGGTGAACGGTCGGAACGACCTGTCTTGGGAGGACAAGTTCCGCCTCGACGTCTGGTATGTGGATCATTGGTCGCTGGGGCTTGATATCAAGATCCTGGCGCTGACGGCATGGAAGGTCCTGCGGCGTGAAGGGATCACCCAGCCCGGGTTTGCCACCGCACAGGAGTTCCTGGGCACGGGCAGGGAGCCACCCCCGGGATAGAACATGCGGTCGGATTCGGCACTTGCCTGGAAGCCGGAAGGCGGGTAGTATGCGTGAGTGGGGAACCGCCCGAGAACCTTGCACCGCCAAGGAGGATGGGAATGAAGCCGGAGCTCAACTTCTACGACGTCAAGTCGCGCAGCAAGTTCGCCAGCGCCGAGTGGCGCATCGAGACCAAGGTCGCCAAGGGCAAGTCGCGCTACTTCGCGGTTGCCAAGGTGCCCAATGCCGCGCACGAAGCCTGGCTGATCGTCAAGGAAGAGTTCGCCAAGCAGCACACCGCCTGATCGGCTCCTCCCACCGCATCCTTGTCCCGCCGCCCGGATAAGCGGGCGGCGGACTGATTCCTTCCCACGGACCGGAATGAACCCGTGTGACGACCCCCTTGAGCTCTACCGGCGCATGCTCCTGATCAGGGGCTTTGAGGAGCGCGTGCTGGATGGCTTCTCCCGGGGCTTGGTTTTCGGCACGACGCACACCGCGATCGGCCAGGAGGCCGACGCAGTTGGTGTGTTGAGCTGCTCCCAGCCCGGCGACGTGGTCGTCAGCAATCACCGCGGCCACGGTCATTTCCTTGCCTATGGCGGGCCGATGCAGGCACTTGCAGCCGAGATGATGGGGCGCCGCGGCGGCGTTTGTCGCGGCCGGGGCGGAAGCCAGCATCTGTATTGGCATGACTTCTACTCAAGCGGGATCCTGGGGGGCACCATCCCGCTGGCGGTGGGGATGGCGCTGGCAGAACGCGAGCGCGGCAGACACAACATCGTGATCCCCTTCCTGCGCGACGGCACGCTGGGTGAGGGTGTGGTGTATGAGA
>JAPLGR010000597.1 GCA_026390045.1 Chloroflexota bacterium
ATACACTTACACATGTGTAATCGTGGCAGAAGGGAAGGAGCATGATGAGTGAGCATTACCATCGGGCACAGATCCTTCTGGAGCCGGAGCAACACCGGAGACTGCGTAGGATCGCGGAGAGGGAAGGGCGCAGCATCTCCGACGTTGCCCGTGAGGTGGTTTGCACCGGCCTGGAGGCACTCGCCAGAGACGAGGACGCCCGCGATCATAGACGGGCGCAGGCGTTGAAGGACCTGAGCGAGATCCGAGGAGTTGCGCTGGCAAGACATGGCCTGTACGTGGGCGATCTCGTGGGTGGCATCCGTTCCGAGCGCGACCAGGAACTTGAGCAGGTCCGGAGATCTCGCCAGTGACGACAATCGTGCTCGACGCCAACGTGGGCCTGGCCCTTGTCGTGCCGCTCTCCTATTCCGACCGGGTCCAAGACCTCGTCCAGGAGTGGTGCGAACAGGAGGTTGGCTTCGCTGTCCCGGCACTTTGGGGCTACGAAGTTGACTCCGGACTTCGCAAGGCGGTGGTTTCCGGCGTCCTGACGGAGGCCGAAGCACATGCGGCGCTTCAGAGCCTTTGGGCTCTGGATATCCAGGAAATCCCGGCAACGCTTGACCGCCATACCCGAGCGCTCGCCTGGGCGAAGCTGCTGAATCAGACCGTGGCTTACGACGCTCAGTACACAGTCGTCGCCGAGGAGCTGCAGGCGCCACTGTGGACCGCCGATCGACGTCTTGCAGACGCTGCCCGGTCGGTGGGCGCCGAATGGGTGCATTGGATTGGGGATCGCACCTGACTCTCTTCGGTCCGACCGGCAGTTGTCTCCGACCAATGGGTTTCAAGGGTCAGTCATGCTCTTGCCTGTGCCGGCTCCGGCGGGGCAGGCGGATGCCGTCGTGGATGGCGACGACGATCTACTGACGCTGAGCCCATTCGAGGGGAGCCCCGTTCTCTCCCGGCAGCGCCCCCAAGAATACTGAAGTCGCAGAGCCGAGAACGAGGAACAGCCGGCCTTCCCGCCGGGCTTTGTCAAGTCGGGGTAGCTGCCACTCAATGACCCTTGAGTTGCGATCTGAAAGAGAGCGTGCCAAGGGGTCCTGTTCCGGCCTCGGTCTTTTCCCCTGGTCCCTCGGCGCCGTTCGTAGAGTGTCGTTTCCGGACAAGAGCGGGTCGCCGGGGCTGGGGATTAGACTCCCAGCGCCTCCCCGCGATTCTCCCTGGAGAGACACCTTCGCCTTCGCCAGTGAAACCGCTGCCTTCTGGATAGAATGCCAGCTCTGACGCCATGAGCTCGTCCGTGGGTATCGCCTTCTTGCCAGTCAAGCCGAAGAGGTTGATGTGAGAAGTCTCGTAGACGTCGATCGCTTGATCAAGGCGGCAGTGGGAGAACTCTCCAAGATCGAATGCCGGCGCAATGAGCTTGTCGACGAGATAGGTCGGTTGAGGCTGGAAAGGGCTTCCCTTTCCGAAAGCGATGCGGCTTCGCCTTGCCCGTTGCTGGACGTGCCTATCACGGAGCGATCTCCTCAGGAGGCAAAGATCGCTCTTTTCCGCAGTCTGTTCCGAGGGCGTGACGATGTGCATGCCAGGAGGTTCGAGAGTCTGAGGACCGGGAAGAAAGGCTACCAGCCAGCATGCAGGAACGAGTGGATAAGAGGGCAATGCCAGAAGCCCAGAATCCGATGTGACAAGTGCACTCAGCGCGAACTATTGCCGGTCACCGACGAGGTCATTCGGAACCATCTCTTGGGAGTCGACCCTCAAGATGCTCCCGGGCGCGAGTTCGTCGTTGGGGTCTATCCGATGTTGCCCGACGAGACGTGTTGGTTCCTTGCGGCCGACTTTGACAAGGCGGGTTGGAGAGACGACGCCCGGGCATTTCTCGATTCATGCCGGATGCACAACGTGCCGGCAGTGCTCGAGAGGTCGAGGTCAGGAAACGGTGGTCACATCTGGATGTTCTTTGCGGAGCCCATCCCCGCAGCACTGGCGCGCAAGTTGGGAGCGTTCCTGACAACACAGACAATGCAGCGACGCCCTGAACTCGGCCTTGATTCATACGATCGTTTCTTTCCCAGCCAGGACACCCTCCCCGAAGGGGGTTTCGGCAACTTGATTGGCTTGCCACTGCAGCGAAAGCCCAGGGAGAACGGGGACGCTCTGTTCATAGATGGAGACTTTACCCCTTACCCTGATCAGTGGGCCTTTCTCTCCTCGATCCGCCGAATGGCTCGCCACGAGATCGATGTACTTATCCGCGAGGCCGAGGGGCATGGGGAACTGCTGGGGATCCGACTTCCCGTGACGGATGAAGAGGACAGTAAGCCCTGGACTGCCCCAGCCTCCGGAGGGCGGAAGGAACCGGCTGTCACCGGCCCGCTTCCCGAGCAGCTTCAATTGGTACTTGGCAACCAGGTATACATCCCTAAGGAGGGACTCGGTCCGTCCCTACGTAATCGCCTCATACGACTGGCAGCTTTCCAGAATCCCGAGTTCTACCGGGCTGAGGCAATGCGCCTCTCCACATATGGGAAGCCGCGGATTATCAGTTGTTGCGAGGAATTCCCAAGGCATCTGGCCTTGCCGCGCGGCTGTTTGGACCAAGCACTTGAGCTACTCGCGTCTCTGCAAGTCAAGGCGGAGGTCACGGACGAGCGGTTCGCAGGTACTCCCATTGATGTCCAATTCCATGGGACACTGCGACCAGAGCAGTTGAGGGCGGCGGAGGCTCTGCTCCGATATGACACAGGTGTATTGGCCGCCTCGACGGCATTCGGCAAGACCGTCATCGGCGCCTACCTCATCGCCCAACGCAAGGTGAACACCCTGGTGATTGTCCATCGCAGGCAATTGCTTGATCAGTGGATCGGTGCGCTGCGCAACTTCCTCGGCCTGGAGTCAGACAGCGTCGGGCAGATTGGGGGTGGCAAGCACAAGCCAACTGCTAGGCTCGACGTAGCCATGATCCAAAGCCTCAGCGACAAGGGAACCGTCAGTGAGATCGTTGGCGAGTACGGCCAATTGATCGTCGATGAGTGTCACCATATCTCCGCTGTCAGTTTTGAGCGAGTTGTCAGACAGAGCAAGGCCCGGTATGTGACTGGCCTATCTGCCACTGTCGTTAGGAGAGATGGACACCATCCGGTCATATTCATGCAGTGCGGTCCTCTCCGTTTTCGGGTGGCGGACCGCAAGCACGCCGGGAGCAGGCCTTTCCGCCACCGAGTCATCGTCCGCCTGACCGGGTTTCATGTCCCGGAAGGCCTGGAAGGAATGACCTCCCACCATATCCACGAACTGTACTCGATGTTGGCGGTGGATGAAGACCGCAACCGAATGATCGTAGAAGATGTGGTCGCAGCAATTCAGGCGAGACGCTCCCCGCTGCTGCTTACGGAGCGCAGGGATC
>JAPLGR010000294.1 GCA_026390045.1 Chloroflexota bacterium
GCTTCTGGGTGGCTCAGGGACTGTGCACCCTCACCGAGTACTACCACCACCTAATGCACATTCCTCGACGAACCGCCGGATGCGGACCCGCATGTCCGGTGGTGTGAGAGGGAGGATGGGCAACCCATCCTCCCTACTCGATCTCTGCGCGGGTCATCCAGGCTGCGGGCTCGAGCGCAAAGACTTGGCCTTCGCCGCCAAGTGCGCGACGATGGGATCACAAGGAGAGATGGAATGGCCCACGAGAGGATCGTCATCCTGGGTGGCTACGGCAACACCGGAAGGGCCGTGGCGCGGTTGCTGCTGGAACACTCCCCGGTTGACCTGGTCGTGGCCGGGCGTGATCGTGCGCGGGCAATTCGTCTGGCCGAGGAGCTGAACCAGGCCTTCGGCGCGGAGCGCGTGCTCGGGGCGGAGGCGGATGCCTCACGCCCCGAAAGCCTGCGCCCGGTGCTGGACGGGGCAAGCATCGTTGTCGCAGCCTCAAGCACCTCGGCTCACGCTGTGGTGGTCGGTCGCGCGGCGCTGGATGCCGGCGCGGACTACATGGACCCCCAGTACTCCACGCGCAAGCTAGAGTTGCTGCGAAGCCTCAAGCCTTCGATCGAGGCGGCGGGGCGATGCTTCGTGACGGATGCCGGTTTCCATCCCGGGCTGCCCGCTGTGCTCGTGCGCTATGCCGCTGGTCGGCTGGAGGCCATCCGCCGCGCTCGTGTTGCCAGCGTCATCCAGGTCAACTGGAAAGAGCTCGAGTTCTCGCCCGCGACGCTGGAGGAGATGGCCGGCGAGTTCGCCGACTACCAGTCACTTCACTACCGCGACGGGCGCTGGCGGTCCATGGGCTGGCTCGAGTCGTTTGCCCCCATCTGGGTGCAATTCGGCCACGGCTTCGGCCGCCGCTACACCATGCCGATGTTCCTCGAGGAGATGCGTCCGCTGCCTTCCATGTTCCCCTCGCTTGTGGAAACCGGCTTCTTCGTTGGAGGTTTCAATCCTGTGGTCGACTTTGTCCTGATGCCGGTGGGGATGGGACTCATGAAGTTGGTGCCGCGGCGTGGTGCGGCCATGTTCGGCAGGCTTCTGGAATGGGGGCTGCGCGAGTTCACGCGACCCCCCTACGGGACGCTGTTGCAGCTCGAGGCAGAGGGAATGCGAGATGGGAAGCCGGCCACGCTCGGCGTTGAGGTGGCGCATGCCGATGGCTACCTGCTGACGGCAGCCCCGATGGTCGCCTGTCTTCTTCAGATGCTGGACGGTTCCGCGCGTCGGCCAGGTCTGCACCTTCAGGCCCTGCTGGCTGAGCCGGCCAGGTTGCTGAAGGATATTCAGGCGATGGGCGTGGAGGTGCTGGTCAGGGACGGTGCGTGAACCCGGGTTGCGCGCGGTGTGCATCGGGCTAAGACAGCCCGGCCGGCGCCGAATCTCGGCGCCGGCCGGTTGCTGTGCCAGGTAAAGATTCTGATTGCGCTAGCGTCCGCTGATCAGGTTCCCCAGGATGTTTCCGCCGACCCCGGCGACTCCGCGACGTTCGTCGGTTCGGCCAAACCGGGCGGCGGCCAGGATCCGGTCGGCCAGCCGAGAGAACGGAAGGCTCTGCAGGTACACCTTCCCAGGGCCAGTGAGCTTGGCGAAGAACAAACCCTCGCCTCCGAACAGCACGTTCTGGAACCCGCCGATGAACTGGATGTCGTAGTCGACCGTCGGGGGGAACGCCACCAGGCAGCCCGTGTCGACCCTGAGCGTTTCGCCCGGTGCGAGAAGGCGCTCGATTATTGTTCCGCCGGCATGCAGGAACGCCAGCCCGTCGCCCTTGAGGCGCTGCAGGATGAACCCTTCGCCGCCGAAGACGCCGGCGCCCAGCC
>JAPLGR010000559.1 GCA_026390045.1 Chloroflexota bacterium
TTGGCTGTAGAGTCCCCACCCACGCTTGGTCCGCAACTCACGTTCCATCCGCTCTGGCAGCGAGAGATCCTTCGGGATGCGTCCTCGCGGTGGCCCCTTCTCTCGCAGCGCCTTGCGCTGCTTCCAATCTTTCGTTGTTGCAATCAGCAGTTCCGGTCCTTCTGGGTCTGCCTCCTGAATGTTCGCCTCACTCCAATAACCTGCATCCGCAAGCAAAACGCCGATAGGCTCTTCCACGCTCACGGTAGCCAGCTCCTCCTGTGCTTGCTCCAGCATTGGATGCAGCTGCCGCACGTCGTTCTCTTCCTGGGTCACATCGGCGGCCAAAATCAGTTGATCTTTGGTTACCACCACCTGTGCGTTATACCCCTGAACGTAGCCCGTGCGCGTCTTCATAATCCTGCTCTCCGGATCGGTCACATTGGCCTTCGCCTCCGCCTGCGGTGTGTCATCCAGCTCCTTCGGCTTGCGACCGCGCTTCTTACGGCCAGTCTTCTCCTCTTCCTCGACACGCTTCTCGATCTTCTCCGCCTGTTGGGCTGCCTCACCCGCCGCTTCCCGCTCCAGGCGTTCCTTGGCCTGCCGCAAGCGGGCCAATCGTTCGCCGGGGTCCTTCAGCTCCTCCGGCAACTCGTCGCCGCGTCGGCCCGGTCCATACAGTTCATCTTCCTCGGCATCTTTGGCCTCCGCCTCGGACAACATGCGCCTCACTTCTTCCTCCAGCCAGGCGTACGTCCTATTGGCTGCCAACGAGGCGTTCGCCTTGATCTTCGTCCCATCCAACGCCACCACCCCCGCCTTCACCAGTCCAGCTTCGGCACACAGCCGCAGCACCTGAGTGAACAGCGCCGCTAATGCTTCCTCATAGCCCTGACGGAAGCGAGCAATCGTGCTGTGGTCCGGCGCCTGGTTGCCTGTGATCAGCCTGAATGCAATGTCTCGCTCGCACAGCCGCTCGATGCGTCGGCTGGATCGCTCTCCAACGCAATAGGCGTACAGCAGCAGGCTCACCATCATTGAAGGCTCGTAGGCCGCATTCCCCCAGCCATCGGCCCGATACATGCAATAGAACTCATCCAATTCCATCTGCGCCACAGCCTCCAGTAGGAACCACACCAAGTCACCTGCCGGAAGCCAATCCCGCATACTGGGCGGCATCAGGTATTGTTGTTCTCGATCCAGGGGGCGGAAGTTATATCCCATTGATTTGTCTCGCAGAGCCATTCCAACCGACGATGGCCCATTCTATGTTAATGACCTTTCTTGCGCGAATCGAGGTTTGTGCAACAGGCTCATTGGTGCGTCCAAATCGTCGGGATGGGAACTCACGTTCGAGGTGAAGTACTTGATTCTCTCGAGGCTGTACTCGGGTGCAAGTCTCTCGACGAGGGCCCGAAGATCAAGCCATCTGAGGGGGGTACTCTTGACCGCGCCGTAGTAGAGGTTGAATCCGTCTATGTAGACCCATGCTCGCGGCCTCGCGGCCATCATGCCCCCGAGAGATAAGTGAAACCGTACTCTTTCGAGTACGGCTTCGCGGCCTGTCCCCGAAGAGACAGGGGGAGTGCTCAGATCATACAGGAGCCCACATTGTGCGTCAACAACACCATGGCGGGTCCGCTTGTCGCTTGCGGCCCACCGTTATGTCAACGGCGCAAGCGCCGCCGGCTGACCCCGAATGCAGTCCGTGCTCCGGCGGACATTCCCTATACCTGGACGGTCTGCCCACAGTCCAATCGCCATCCCCGCCCGGCCGCACCCTGGCCGGAAAGCAACCCGCTCCGGCTGACCTGTTGTAGCCCAACCGATCCGGGGCAGCCACGGGCAGCATCCTACGGGGCCCAGTTGACGCTCTCGCTCAGTGGCAGACTCTGCAACTTGCCGAACTGGACCTTGGCAATGTCCTCAGCGAAGGATTGATCGAAGTCCTTCTCGTAACCTCCTATCCAGAACATCAACTCGATGTTGCGGTAGTTGATGGTCAGGTCGTACTCGATGTAGTAGTCCCCGCTCGATTGCATGATTCTCTTCGCACAGAGCGAAGAGGCATCCCGAATCAGTTTCCGAAGCATGTTGCGCCGGCCCCGATCCTCGGCCTCGGCCAGGCGGTCAACCTTCTCCAAGTCGCCGGTCGTAAGGATGACGGTCGTGATCTTGCTCGCTGCTTCGCTCATGCTGCCACCTCGCAAACGAAAGGGTCATGCTCTTCTTTCGCATGACCCCACGATAGCGACTAGCGAAGCTTCATGTAATGGACAGTACTAGCCCTTCTTGTCCACCCCTTCCATGTAGCCGTCGATGTCCTCAAGGATGCGCTTGATGGCGTCCCTGATGTTCTGCTCGGTGACGGGTGGGTCAAACAGGCGCACGTCCCTATGCCACTTGCCATCCCCGATGATCTTGGCCACCTCGGCCAAGTCGGCATCAACCTGGTCTGCGTCCCGCTTGATCCCAAAGTACTCGAGCCAGGCCAGGGCGTACTTCGCCTGGGGGTCGCCGGTCTTGACTGCCAGATAGACCCTGGCCATGTAGCTGGAGTTGACCGTGTCGACCAGCCTCGGCCAGGTGAGGCCGGATCGCTTGGCGCGCGCCAAGCGTGCGCGCGATACCCCCGCAGAGCTGCAAGTGTCCCGCAACTTCCTGACTTTCATCCAGGCGCGGCGCCAGTCCTCGGCGGTCGCACCCTCCTCGGGGATGGCGACGGCCCGTGGCTCGCCCTCTAGTTCTATGATCTCCACTCAGACCTTGCCCATCTTCAGCCTCACCCTCATATGGGATCATACCATGTGGTGTAACGAGTAGTGCTATAATGTAGTCAACCACCACTCACGAGGCCCTATGCCTGACCGTGTCGCCCTGTACCTCCGAGTCTCCACCGACGAACAGCGCAAGGCCGGCCTCTCCCCGGTCAACCAGCTCCAGGAGTGCCTGCGCTACGTCGAGCGCATGGGGTACGTCAT
>JAPLGR010000627.1 GCA_026390045.1 Chloroflexota bacterium
ACCGAGTTCGTCTGAGATCAGGATGTCCAGCGCCTCCCGCACCTCGCCGGTCTTGATCTCCTTCTGTGTCTCAATGCGCACGTGCATCCGCCCGTCGGTCATGCGATTGAGCAGTTCGTTGGCGGAGGCCTCGAGTTCGGGGACGACGGTCTCGATGATCATAGCCGGCACGCCGCGCTTGCCGAAGGCCTCGCGCAGGTCCTCGTACAGCGAGAGATCATTCGCCAGCTTGTCCAGCTCAATCTTGCGGTCAGCGCGCTGGCGCGCAAAGGACTCCAGCGCCGCCAGCTGCTGCCGCGCACCACCGACGCGCTCGTCGGCCAGCCGTTTCTGCAGACGCAGCCGATCGACCGCTTCCGGAGTCAGGGAGGCCGCCCGCAACTGCGTCTCGCTCTTCTCCACCTGCGCTTCAAGGCCGGCGCGCTCCATCCGGTCGGTGGTCAGTTCCGCCTGCCATCGGGCGATCCGTTCGGCCAGAGCCCCTGCCTGCCTTTCGGCTTCGCCGGCGTGGGCCAGCAAAGCCTGAAGTTCTCCCGCCTGCTGAGCACGTTCCGGCCGCTGACGCACGGCCTTGTCCAGCGCCTGCCGCTCGGCCTCCATCGCCTTGACCTGGGCATCGAGCTCGCGCAGCTGCGTCTGATTGGCACGGTAGGCCTCGCGCCGCTGCTCGATCTCGGCCTGCAACTCGTTCAGCAGCCGGTGGCGGTGATCGTCGGTCAGGGCTTGTCCGCATGTTGGACAAACGGGCTCCGTGGACGATTCCAGCATTGCGGCTCGGGCCTTGATTGGCTCCGTCTGCGGCCCAAGCAGCTCATTCGCACCGCGCAACCTGGCCGCTTCCTGACCTGCCTCCCGCTGCTTTCCTACGATCTCCTCCAGCGTCTCCTGCAGCGTGTCGAAACCGCCAAGCTCGGCCCGGACCGCTTCCAGCACCGCCTGCAGTGCCGCCCGGTCGGCGCGCGTTCGCAGGGTCGCCAGTTCGTGTTCAGCCTCGAGGACCTCCCGCTCCGTGGAAGTGACACGCCGCGTCCGGTCATCGATCTGCCGCTGCAGTGTCACCAACTCCTGGCGCACCTGTTGAATGCTGGCCCACTGTGACTCCGCGACCACCAGTTGTTCGGTGGCCAGCTTCGCCTCAATTTCCGCTGCCTGGAGGGACTGCTGGTATTCATCACGCCGCGCCAGCTCCCGGTCGATCTCCTCCAGCCGACCCTCCAGCCTCTGCATGTCGGCCCGCGTTCCAGCAATGCGTTCCTTGGCCCGCGTCTCAAACACCTCCCAATTGGAGAGGCCGAGGATGGTCGCCAGCACCTGCTTGCGATGCGCCGGCGTCTTGGTGGTGAACTCATCCGCCCGGCCCTGCATCAGGAAGGCCGAGTTGATGAATGTGTCGTAGTCGAGGTGCAGCAGCGCCTCGATCTTCTTCTGCGTATCCACCAAGCGCGCCGCCGACAGGTCGCGCCATGCGTCTTTCTGCGCGTCCCAGGCTTGAAGCGATAGTCCGGAGACACCCTGCTTGCCGGCCTTGCGCTGTCGGATCACCTGGTAGCGCTGGCCAGCCTGGTCGAATGCCAGGCGCACCTGCATGTTGCGGGCGCCCTGGTGGATCAGGTCATCCGGCGAGTTGCTGCGCGCCTTTCCCCACAACGCCCACGTGATGGCGTCGAGCAGTGAGGACTTGCCGGCCCCATTCGGCCCGGCCAGGCAAGCGATGTGGACGCCATCCAGCCGGAGCGTGCCCGGCGTACGATAGGCAAGGAAGTTCTCAACCTCGATCTCAGTCGGGATCACGCAGCAGCCCCTCTGCATGCGCCAGAAGCTCGCACATCCGATCCGGTTCGACCTTGCGTGACTCGAAGTAGCGCTGCAGCAGTTCCGGCGGTGTCAGCGCCTCAGGTGCCAGATCGCCCAGCCGCGCTCGCGCATCGGTCTCCACCTCGCGGGCGATACTGACGCTGGCCGCCTTCGCCAGCGCCGCATGTACCTCGCCCTCACGAAAGGATGCTTGCTGATCCGTCCGCAGCCGCACCTGCACCCTCACCACCGCCCCGTCCACCTCAGCGCGCGAAGCAGCTTCCACTGCAGCGGTAGTCGGATCCAGGGCCTGCCGGGCGTCGATCTGAAGCGTACGGAAGGGACGTGCCCGCACCGGCACGAACTGCCAGCGCGCCGCGCCGCGCTCCAGTTCCACCCAGCAGAATCCCTTCTCCTCGCGCTCCTCGCCGAAGTCAATCCGCTCCAGCGAGCCGCTGTACACAACCGGCGGCGCGCCCCCGGGATTCAGATCCTGGTGACGGTGAATGTGCCCCAGCGCGACGTAGTCCCACACCGGATCCGTCAGCGTCGAGGTCATCACGGCCACATCCCGGCCCAGCATGACCGTGCGCTCCGATCCAAGCTTCGCCTCAGAGACGGAGAAGTGACCGGCCAGCACGCGCGGCATGGGATGCTGCGCAGCTTCCCGGGCCAGATCTCCCAGGATATCGGCCACCGTTTGCCGCAGCCCCTGCTCCAGCTCATCGATCGTCTTGCCCTGGTTCTCCTCGCGCGCCAGCAGCCGGTTTCGCATCGGGTAGGGCATCCACGCCAGGAAGACCGGTCCGCGCCGGGTGGCCACTTCCTGCCGGCCGCTCTTGTGCCCAACAATCACACCGGGCACCGCCAGCGCCTGGAAGATGTCGACGGCACTCGCCTTGACCGCCATGCCGGGCATGTCGTGATTGCCGACCAGGAGCAGCGTCGGCACCTTGTCTGCTAGGCGCTTGATGCGTTGCGCGAACTCCCGCTGCTGCGTCGGATCGGGCTCACGGTTCTTGAATGCATCTCCGGCGAAAACCGCCAGATCAGCCTCATGCTCCAGCGCGTAGTCAATCACTTCATCCAGGCGCTCGAGGAAGTCGCTCACTCGGCTGGAGGTGCCAGTGACCGGATCCAACCGTCCGTAGTTCTCCATGCCGACGTGCAGGTCGGCGAAATGCAGCATACGGATCGGATCGCTCATGGAGTCCCTGGGACGTTCCCGTCGCGGTCCACCCAGCGCGTCAGGCCCTGCGGCGGCTCGTAGGCTGCTAGGCGGTCAAGCAAAGCGTCGGGCGTGCGCTCGCACGCAAGCAGAGCACGGTGGACGGAGTAGATGAAGCCCTCGCGCCGCGCGTGTTCGACCAGCGCCAGCAGCGGGTCGAAGTAGCCCTCGGCGTTGAGAACGCCGACAGGTTTGGAGTGCATCCCGATCTGCGCCCAGGTCAGAATCTCGAACAGTTCTTCCAGTGTGCCGAACCCGCCCGGCAACGCCACGAAGGCATCCCCCATCTCCGCCATCATCGCCTTGCGCTGGTGCATCGAGTCGACCAGGATCATCTGACTCAATCCCGGGTGCGCGAGCACCGGCGTGTCAAACTGGCGCGGCATGATGCCGATTACATTCCCACCGGCCTGCAGGGCGGCATCGGCGACGGCGCCCATCATCCCGGTGCGCCCCCCGCCAAAGATCAGCGTCAGGCCGCGCTCAACCAGCGCCCGCCCCATGTCACGGGCGGCCTCGAGGTAGACCGACCGGCTCTCATCGCTCGAACCGCAGTACACCACAACGCGCTTCACGTTCTTACTCACCCCGTTGATTTGAGACGCTCGCCGGCCAGATAGGACAGTGCAGTGCTAGGCGCCAGCGTCCAGAACTTCACGGATTTGCTGCGCGGCGGATTCCAGCGCCTGACGGCCAGCAGGCAGGCCCGCCCCCAGCGGCCGGCGGAAACCGAAACCATCCCTCCTGGTTCTCGGGAGGACATGCAAGTGACAGTGAAAGACCGACTGCCCGGCCGTCGTCCCATCCGCCAGCAGCAGGTTGATGCCGTCACACGGGATGCCCGATCGGCGCAGCGCCCCTGCGAGCCGACGCCCGACCACCATCATGTGCCCCGCGGAGTCATCATCCAACTCGTCCAGTCCGGCCGCATGACGGTTGGGAACCACCAGCAGATGGCCCTGCGCCACAGGGTGTGCGTCCATGAACGCCGTTACCAGCTCGTCCCGGTACACCAGGCTGGCATCCGCCTCGCCGGCGACGATGCGGCAGAAGATGCATGCAGTTGCGGGAGTCATGGACGGGAGACGTCCAGCGGTCGTCGGCGATTCTATCACGCCGCGTTCTCCAGACCGATCACCTCCTGCCCCCGTGATAGACTCCGTGCCATTGATTCGTGAGGGTCTGCGCATGACTCGCTCCATCCGCATGGTTGCCGTTGTTCTCCTGATCACATTGCTGTTACCGTCAGTTGCCTTTGCGCAAGCCCCGGTCGTGCGCGCCGTCCTGTTCTACTCGCCAAGCTGCAGCCACTGCCAGTACGTCATCGAAGAGGTCCTGCCACCGCTGTTTGAGACCTACGGTGACCAGCTCCAGATCGTCGGCATCGATGTCACAGTGGCGGAGGGTTCGGCACTGTACGCCTCCGCAGTCGACGCCCTGGGCGTGCCCGAAGACCAGCGCGGCGTCCCCATGCTGTTCGTGGGCGACCGCGTACTCGTCGGATCCGCCGAGATACCCGATGTCTTCCCCGATCTGGTCGATCAGGGTCTGGCCAAGGGCGGCATCGACTGGCCGGCGATCCCCGGGCTGCAGGAAATGCTTGGCGAGCCGGAATCCACAACCCCTGACGTAGAGGCGACTCCCGCCGAGCCAACGACCGTCGCCGAGCGACTGCAGCAGGATCCTGTGGGCAACACGCTGGCGATCGTGGTCCTGATCGGCATGGTCCTCAGCCTGGTGGCCGTCGCGGCTCGCTGGGTGATGCGGGTTCCAGTTCGTGAGGCGCCCTTTGTCTCCTGGTTCATCCCGGTTCTGGCCCTCGTCGGCATGGGGGTCGCGATCTACCTGACGATCATCGAGCTCTCGGGCGACCCGGCTGTGTGTGGCCCGATCGGCGACTGCAACGCGGTCCAGCAGAGCTCCTACGCGTTCCTGTTCGGCGTGATACCCGTCGGCGCACTCGGCGTGATCGGTTTCGGTGCCATCACCCTGGCCTGGGCCGCCACACACTACCTCCCCGGCAGAGCCCACGACCTGATGCAGATCGCGTTGTTCACGCTGACACTTGTCGGCACGCTGTTCTCCATCTATCTGACATTCCTCGAGCCATTCGTCATTGGCGCCACATGCGTTTGGTGCCTGACCTCGGCGGTCCTGCAGACGCTCCTGCTCTGGCTGACTGTCGAACCGGCGCGCGATGCCCTGGCCCGCTCGCGGGGCACTGTGGCGGCACCGAGGGCGGCGTAACTCCGCCAGTCAGGCGCGCGGGCCTTTCGCGCTTGGCTCGAGCACGGGCAAGCGCGACAATCGCCTTGACCGCTCAAGCCCTTCACACCAGATACGATCTGGGCATCGTCGAGGAGGCCTGATGAAACCGTTCCTATACATAGCCGACCTTGCCAAGGAGACGCCGGAGGTTCCCGGGCAGAGCATTCTCAGCCGCACGTTCTTCGAGGACGATCAGATGAAGGCGATCCTGTTCGCCTTCGCCCCCGGGCAGGAGCTCAGCCAACACACGGCTTCGGTTGCAGCCATCCTGCACTTCGTGAGCGGCGAGGCGGACCTGACGCTGGGCGGCGAGGAGCATAAGGCCGGTCCCGGCACGTGGGTCCACATGGATGCGAAGCTCACGCACAGCATCAAGGCTCGCACGCCCGTCCAGATGCTGCTCCTGATGTTCAAGTAGCGCCGCGCAGGAAAGGGAGACGGCCCGCGTGGGGATTCAAGAAGAGATCGAGCCGATTGTCCGCCATCACGCGTTCTCCGACTACCGCTGGCTCGATCCGGCGGCGATCCTGGTCGCCGAGTGGGTGCGGATGAAGTGCCAGTTCGGTTGTCCCCACTTTGGTAGTGCCGCAGCCTGTCCACCGAACACCCCGAGCGTCGATGGATGCCGGCGGTTCTTCGGCGAGTATCAGCATGCCCTCATCTTCCATTTCCAGAACGCCGAGGCGGAGACCAAGGCGCGGCATGCATGGAGCGCTCGAACGAATCGATCTCTGGTCACGCTCGAGCGGGATGTATTCCTGGCTGGCTACCCGAAAGCGTTTGCCCTCTTCACCGATGCCTGTCACCTGTGCGAGGAGTGCGTTCCCCGGAAAGGCGAATGCAGGGAGCCTGCGCTCGCTCGCCCATCGGCAACGGGCATGGCGATCGACGTCTTCGGGACTGCCCGCAGCCTAAGGTACCCGATCGAAGTACTCACCGGGCCCGCATCGCCAGCGAACTACTTCGCCTTCCTCATGGTTGACTAGCGGACATGGGCCTCACGGCGGCGGCGACAGACACTGGCAACCCGGGCTGCTTCATCTGCCGCAAGCATCGCGGTGAGATCCTCCTGCCCGGTGGCGCGATTGCCGAGGATGACGTGGTCTACGTCCGGCACGCTCCGATCCGTCCAGACCAGTCTGCCACCTATCTCGGTTACCTGATGGTTGAGCCCAAGCGGCACGCACCGGGCCTTGAGAATCTGCACGACGATGAGGCGCGCGCCCTCGGCTCATAGGTGGCGCGCCTGAGCCGCGCCCTGGTCGCGACCGAGAGGGCGGATCACGTCTACGCCTTCGTCATCGGCGACGCAGTGCCGCACGTGCATGTCCACGTGGTGGCGCGCTACCCGGGGGCGCCGGCCGAGTACCGGGGACCACGAGTTGACGAGTGGCCCGAGGCGCCGCGCGGCGGCCCGGCCAGGATCGAGGCCATCTGTGCGCGTCTTCGCGATTGGCTGAACTCATCCGAAGGAAAGCAGCCAGACCGCTAGGCCACGGCCCACCAGTCCTGGCCCTCCACCAGTCCGAGCGAAGTGATTTGCTGCCGCACCACCGCGCGGGCGCCGCGAGCGCCGACAGTTGCCAGCAGCACCGGCTGCGGACTCTGCCTCCACAGCGTCATGAAGCCCTGAGGGCCGATTACCGGGAGGCCGCGCCGCGTGCGGCCGATCTTCGCCGGGTCGATGTCCACGAACGCTGTCACTGGCAATCCATCCGCCAGAAAAAGCCGCGATAGCTTCTTGCCGACGATCCCCGCCCCCCAGAGGATCACCGACTTCCGACCCCACAGCGGCCCGCGCGACAGGTAGCAGGCCTTGGCGCGCAGGAAGCTATCGATCGCATAGCGCGGGTCGCTGTGCGTCAGCCGGCCAGGGTGTTCCCGCCAGTGGAACAGCATCTGCGGCACCTTGGCAAACCGCCCACCATCGGCATGCAAGCGCAGCCACAGGTCGTAGTCTTCGGGCCAGCCATGGTCCTGATATCCCCCGACGCGCCGGAGCCAGCTTGCCCGCATCATCACCGATGGGTGAACCAGCGGACTCTCCACATAGATCTCGCGGGCGATGGATTCCGGCGTGATCAGGCTGTTCTGCCAATCGAGATACAACTTCAGGCCGGGCCCGATGCTTTCCGACGGGAAGGCTTCCACCAGGCAACCCACGGCCGCCAGGTCCGGCTGGGCATTCAGCAGTTCCGACTGATGAGCGAACCGCTCGGGGTGTGAGCGGTCATCTGCATCCATGCGTGCGATCAGCGAGGCACGGCACTCCGCCAATCCGGTGTTGAGCGACTCGAGTAGTCCTGCATGCGGTCGGCGCAGCACGCGCATGCGCCGGTCCTGTTGCGCCCACTGATCGAGCCGCGCCGGCGTCTCGTCCGACGATCCGTCATCGACGGCGACGACCTCGAGATCGTCCAGCGTCTGGCGCAGGACCGACTCAACGGCGTCATCTAGCGTGGCAGATGCGTTGCGGCAGGGAAGCAGGACGGAGATGCGAGGGTGGATCACAGGCGTGTTGGCGGGCAGAGTGAGGGTAACTCGGGCACGGCGCCGCGCGTCTCACCACACTTCTGAGATTGCTGCTCGCTACACGACCTCGACTTTGGTGCCACGACCGAGGCGCGGGTCGAGCGCGTAGCGCAATCCGTCGCCGAGCAAGTTGAACCCCAGGACGGTCAGCGTGATGGCCAAGCCGGGGAAGAACACCAGGTGCGGCGCGGTGAAGACCTGGTTGCGCTCGGCACTCAGCATCGAACCCCACTCGGGCGTCGGCGGCTGTGCGCCCAGGCCAAGGAAGGACAGCGCCGCGGCGCTCAGGATGGCCGAGGCGACCTCCAGGGTTCCGAGGACAATCAGCGGTGCCATGGCATTGGGCAGCACTGAGCCCAGCAGGATACGGACGGTGCTGGCGCCTAGGGCCTTGGAAGCTGCCACGAAATCCGTCTCCTTGACCGAGAGCACACTAGAGCGCATCACCCGGGCGTAGGCCGGGATGCTGACAATGCCGATGGCTAGCAAGGCGTTGATCAGACCGGGCCCCAGGACGGAGACAATGGCAATCGCCAGAAGCAGCGACGGAAAAGCCAGCAGCACGTCCATGACGCGCATGATCGTATTGTCGATCCAGCCGCCCAGGTAGCCGGCCAGCGCGCCCAGCGTCGTCCCGATAACAATGGCGAATCCGACGGTGGTGAACCCGATGATGAGGGAGAAGCGCGAGCCAAAGATCATCCGGCTGAAGAAATCGCGGACGTTCCCGTCTACACCCAGGATGTGCTCCGGCTGGTCCTCCGGGCATCCGAGCAGGTGGATGCACGGCCCCGATCGTTTCTTGACGCCTTCCTCGATGCCGATCAACACCTGATCCGGCGCGAACGGAGCGATGACCGGCGCTAGGATGGCGGTCGCCACCAGGATGCCGAGCATGGCCATGCCTACGATTGCCGAGCGCCGCTGGAACAGGCGGTGCATCGTCGTGCGCCATAGGCTGGTGGGCTTGCCCGCCAGGGCCTCGGCGTCCAGGTCCATCCCCTCAGCCACCAAGCGCTTGCTCGCCGTCATACCTATGCCCTCACTGCAACCGCACACGCGGGTCGAGCAGCGTGTAGCTGAGATCGACCATCAGGTTCACCAGCACGTAGCCGATGGCAATCACGAGCGTGAAGGCCTGGATGATCGGGTAGTCACGGGCGGTGATCGCCTCGAACAGCGCCCGCCCGACACCCGACAGCCCGAAGATGGTCTCGGTCAGGACTGCCCCGCCCAGCAG
>JAPLGR010000241.1 GCA_026390045.1 Chloroflexota bacterium
TCCTCCCGGCCAACCGGCTTGATCACGCCCGGCGATGAGGTGCTGCTGGTCTCGAGGGCCACGTTGGGCGTGTCGATCACGTTCAGCACTTCCACCAGGAAGCGCACGTTGAAGGCAATGTCGATCCCCGTCCCATCAACGGTGGCGTCGACCACCGTCTCGTTGGATCCGGTCTCGGCGGCGGTGGCAGTGATCTCCACCTTGCCAGGCTCGAGCTGCGTGCCGGGGGCGACGTGCAGCCGGGCGGAATGCGCCGCCTCGCGGGCGAAGATATCCGCCGCCTTGCAGGCCTTGAGGAACGCGCTGGTCGACATCACGCTGCGTGTGGCGTAGCTGGTCGGAATGATGCTGCGGTAGTCAGGGAAGGTCCCGTCGATCAGCTGGGACACCAGCTCGACGTTCTTGGAGCGGAAGATGACCTGGGCGCGATTGGGCGGCAGCGTCATCGTCACGGTCTCCTCGCCGTCGGACAGGATGCGGCTGAGCTCGGCCAGAGCACGCGCCGGGACGATCGCCTTGGTTGTGCCGGAGACCTTCTCGGCCAGCTGTGTGCTGCGCACCGACAGGCGGAACCCATCGGCCGCCGCCAGGGTCATCGTGTTGCCGGCCATCTCGATCAGCACGCCGGTCAGGACGGGACGGGCATCATCGGTGGAGGCCGCCAGCACGACCTGGTTGATCATCTGGCGGACGTCCTCGACGTTGAGCTGGAGGCCGGAGTCGGCTTCGACGCTGGGGAAGGGCGGGAACTCCTGTGCATCGATGCACTTGATGTCGTTGTTGTATGCCCCGCAGCGCACGTTGAGCGTCAGAGTGCGGACAACCAGCTCCATGCTGACTGTGTCATTGGGTAGTGTGTTGACCAGGTCGACGAAGGTGCGCGCCGGCACGGTAATGGCGCCTTCGTCATCAACCTTGGCGCCGATCCAGCACGAGATCCCGAGCTCAAGGTTGGTGGCCGACAGGCGCAGGCGGCCATGATCGGTCGCCAGCAGGACGTTCCCCAGCACCGGCAGGGTGCTCCGGGCAGCCACCGCCCGTGCGACAAGGCTGAGGCCGCGCGCTAGATTCTCTTGCAGACAGGAGACTTTCATCGAAGATTCCCTCGGTGAGAGTCGATAGCCGAAGTATACAACGGAAGGTAAAGGCAAGGCATGCTGGCCGTTGGCATGCAGGAATCGTGCCGCTGCCAGTCCTCGGGGGTGGCCGAATGCCGCGGTGAGATCTCTGCGCTACACTAGGCGCATGGACACAGCGCAGACCGAGGTCGCCGACCTTCGTCGAATGGTGGTCCAGCTCTCCCGGCTGGTGGAGATCAGCGTCACCCTCAACTCCACCCTCGATCGGGAGACGCTGCTGCGCTTCATCGCCGCCTCGGCCGCGGACGTGCTGGAAGCCGAGACGGCAGTCATCCTGCTGGTGGACCCGAACACGCGGGCGCTGCAGGCCGTGGCCTCCGCCGGTGCGGCTCCTCGCCCCGCGGCGGGCACCACCATTCCGCAGGAAGGCTCCATCGCCGGAATGGTCCTGCGGGAGCGGCGCCCGCTGATCCTGAATGAAGTCGAGGCGGGGCGGGGGGCACTCGGCCGGACGCCGGAGCTCGGGCGCGAAGCCGTGCACTCCCTGCTGGCCATCCCCGTCCTCAGCCGCGATGATACCGTTGGCGTCCTCGAAGTGACGAACAAACGGACCGGCGCGTTCGATGAATCCGATGCGCGCACGCTTGGGATCGTCGGCTCACTGGCCGCCGTGGCGATTCACAACTCTCGCCTGCTGCAGGACTTGCAGGATGCCAACCGCGAGCTCGGACGCCTGGACAAGTTGAAAGACGACTTCATCGCGGTTGCCTCGCACGAACTGCGTACGCCGCTGGGTGTGATCCTCGGGTATGCGGCGATTCTGCGCGAGGAGGCCGGAGGCGAGACCTCCGAACACGCGGAGGCGGTGCTCAGCTCCGCGCAGCGACTGCGCTCGCTGATCGAGGACATGACCCACCTGAACCTGATGGGGGTGGCAGCCGAGAGCCTGTTGCTGGAGCCGACTGACCTGAGATGCGTGCTTGAGAGCGCGTGCGCTTCAGTGAGAGAGATGCTCACAGCCAGCGAGTCGGAACTGGAGATCCACCTGCCGGATGGACCGCTCGTGGCGTCGGTGGACACGCAGCGTGTGGAGCTGGCGCTGGCCAACCTGCTGAACAACGCCATCCGTTTCAATGCGCCCAAGGTGCACATCGAGGCGGAACTCGTGCGCCGCGGGCGCGAGGCCTGGTTTCGCGTGCGCGATCATGGTATCGGCCTGGTCGCCGATGAGTTGGAGCGGGTCTTTGACCCCTTCTACCAGGTGGAAGACCATATGACCCGCCGGCACGAGGGTCTGGGCTTGGGCCTGTCCATTGTGCGGGGCATTGCCGAGGCGCATCACGGGTGTGCCTGGGTCGAGTCGCCCGGGCCGGGTCATGGTGCGACGTTTACGATGACGATCCCGATAGATTGACGGCCCCCGGCCGCCTGGCCGGGATGCGCAGGATAGCAGCGGTCCCGAGCAGGAAGGCCAGCAGCGCCAGCCCGTACAGGCTGAGATAGCCTGCGGATGGACTCCCAAGCAGCCGGTTGAGTGGATCGATCAGTGTGCCGCCCAACAGTCGGGCGAAGCCGCTGCCGCCGGCTGTAGCGATGTTGGCAATCCCCAGATAGCGCGCCGCCTCCGATTCCGGGACCAAGTCCGTTACCAGCGCCCAGTTGGCGCTCAGGAACATCCCGACGCTGAGCCCGAGCAGCGCGCCGGCGGCGGTGATCAACGCTGGCGTGCGAACGACGAGCACCATCGCGGTGCCAGCGGCGGCGATCACACCGGCGGCCACGACCAGCGGCTTACGCCCGATGCGGTCAGCCAGCCAGCCGGACGGCAGCGTGACCAGCAGCAGCACTAACCCGATCACCGTTGACATGTCCCCGACGAAGCGCTGCGCCTCGGCCTCGCGCATTCCGATGACGTCGATCACGTAGAAGAGAAGGAAAGTGTTGAGGGCGATGAAGCCTGCCCAGAACAGGAAGCGATTGACGAACCACCAGGCGAACGCCGGGTGCGCCTTCCAGTCGATGGAGTAGCTGCGCGCCAGGACGGCGGCGGTGGAACCGGTTGGGGGTACCGGCGTTGTGGAGGGACGCTCGCGTGCTCCCACAAGCGTGAGGATCAGTGCCACCGCGAAGAGACCGGCCGCAACGCTGACGGCACCCACTGTGCTTCCTGCTGCAACCAAGCGACCTGAGATCTGGCGGCCGAGGACAAAGGCCAGGATGTCGAAGGCCGCCTTCAGCCCGGAGGCAATGCCGCGCTGCCGCACCGGAACCTGATCAGGAATCAGTGCCTGCCATGGACCCTGCACGGTGTTGGATGCCATTTGAATGAGAAGCACGCCCGCCACAACGATCGAAAAGGCGGGGGCCAGGGCGATGGCGTACAAACAGACAACGACGAGGAGCGTCCC
>JAPLGR010000455.1 GCA_026390045.1 Chloroflexota bacterium
GACCACCCAGGCGGCTACCCTCCCATCCACACCTGCTGCCTCCCGTCCATCGTGGGTGCGGCGTGTCGGCGATCTCCTCCTGCACGCAGTTATCCAGGATCGCGTCCTGTCGCGCGTGTATCCAGGGATCATGCACTTCATGCTCTTCTGGGGCGTTTCGATCCAGATCGTGGGCACCATCGTCAATCTGCTCCAGTACCCGTTGTTCCTGCCCTTCACCATCGCGTGGCCCAAGACAGGATGGTATCTGGGGTTCGAGCTGGTGATGGACATCGCCGGCGGCATGATCCTGATTGGTGTGGTCATGGCTGCACTGCGGCGCCTGTTCTTCCGGCCCAAGTACCTCGTCAACCGATGGGAGGACTGGGCGGCATTGATCCTGCTGGCGGCCATCGCCATCCTCGGTTTTCTCACCGAGGCCGTGCGCCTGACAGAGGTTGAGCCCGCATGGCGGGCCTGGTCTCCGATCGGCAACTTCACAGCCTCGTGGCTTGGGATCGGCGGCGCCACTGGACAGGCGATTCATGGTTGGCTGATCGCCGGCCATGTGGTGGTTGCCCTCGCCCTGCTGGCGCTCGTGCCCTACACGAAGATGCGCCACTTGTTCGTGGGCCCGCTCAACATCTTCGTCCGCCCGAACCGCAACAGCGGCGAGTTGGATACCATCGAGGATGTTGAGAACGCCGAGAAGCTCGGCGTGGGCGTGGCCACGGACTTCAGCGCGCCGTCTCTGGTCTCCTTCGACGCCTGTGTCCAGTGCGGGCGATGTGAGTCGGTCTGCCCTGCCACCATCAGTGGGATGCCCTACAACCCGCGCACCTTAATCCTTGACTTGTATCGCGACTCACATGCCACGTTCGGACAGAAGCCCGGCGTCGAAGCGCGTGCGATCCTGGATGGATCGGTGGCCAAGGAAACGCCGTGGATGTGCACCACCTGCGGCCACTGCATTGCAGTCTGCCCGCTGTTCATTGATCCGGTATCAGCGGTCGTCGACCTGCGGCGCTACATGACACTGACCACGGGCGATGTCCCCGGATCGGTCGGCGAGGCGCTGACGCAGATCGAGCGGCGCGGCAACCCGTGGGGCATCGAGAAGTCGCAGCGCGCGCCGTGGGTCGCTGAGCTTGGTGTGCGCGTGCTGCAAGCGGGCGAGGAGACCGACGTACTGCTCTTCGTCGGCTGTGCCTACGCCTACGACGCCCGGAGCCAGAAGGCCGGACGCGAACTGGCGACGCTGCTCAGGCAGGCCGGCGTTGACTTCGCCGTCCTGGGTCAGGCCGAAGGCTGCTGCGGTGAGACGGCACGGCGCCTGGGCCACGAGTATCTGTTCCAGACAATGGCCAAGGAGAACCTGGCGACGTTCGCCGGTGTGAAGTTCAAGCGCATGGTGTCCGCCTGTGCTCACTGCTACAACACGCTCAAGAACGAGTACCCGAAGTTCGGCGCCTCCTTCGAGGTCCTTCACCACACCGAGCTGCTGGCTGAGCTGGCGAAGCATGGCAAGCTGGGGACACTGACGGCGGCCAAGGACGGCAAGACCGTGGTCTTCCACGACTCGTGCTACCTGGGACGCTACAACGGCCTGTACGCCGAGCCGCGGGCGGTGCTGGATGCCGTGCCCGGACTGAAGACCAAGGAGATGCCGCGCAACCGCGCCGATGGATTCTGCTGCGGCGGCGGTGGCGGGGGCATGTGGATGGAGACCGATCCCAACACCCGCATCAACAAGCGCCGCTTTGAGGAAGCCACTCAACGCGCGGGCGCAGACGTGATCGTCACCGCCTGCCCATACTGCCTGATCATGTTCGACGACGCCATCCGGACCGCCGGCGCCACCGAGCGCGTGGAGGTCAAGGACCTGGCGGAAGTCCTGACGGAGCGGCAAGCGAAATAGGCTCTTCGGACTCGCACGAGAGGCTTCTGGATGGACATCCAGAAGCCTCTTTTTGTTCGTCTATCCGGACCTCTGCACGCCACGTGTGTGTTCCTACAGCAGATTTGGGATCACACCCCACCGGCGTGCTTTCTGTCCTCACACGGCGCGCGCACGGCCACGGCGTCTGCGGTCGAACACCGCCACGGATCGGTCAACATGAGCGTCGCGTGGCCTCGAAGCCGCGCATGACGCCGCGCTGTGGCCAGCGCGTATCTCAGCCAAGTCCTCCCCGTCCGAGGCTGCTGACCGGATGGTTAGCGCAGGGTGCAGTAAAAGAGTGGAAGACGAGGAACGGCCCGCGCGACAATGCGGAACGCGGGGCTGAGCTGTTCGATCGCGGCCTGCGCCTTCTGGGAATCCGAGGCGTGTACGCTGCACAGCGCCGTGCCTGCTGCTAGGCGATCGCCGACCTTGGCGTGCACCACGACCCCGACAGCCGGGTCAATGGGGTCTCCCTTGCGCGCCCGGCCGGCGCCCAGCGCAACTGCCGTCATGCCGATGATCTTCGCATCGGCCTGGGCCAGATACCCGGCCTTCGGCGCCTTCATGGTCCTGACCACGGGCGCCTTCGGAAGCAGGTCCGGCTGGTCCACGGCCGCAGGATCCCCACCCTGGGCGACAACCAGCGCGCGGAACTTCGTCATCGCCGCACCACTGTCCAGCGCGTCTGTGGCCAGGGACCGTGCGCCGCGTAGTGTGGTTGCGCGCCCTGAGATGAGAAGCATGTGGGCTGCTACGTGGAGGCAGTGCTCGCGGAAGTCAGCCGGTCCCCCACCGTGCAGCGTGTCCAGCGCCTCGCGCACCTCCAGCGCATTGCCGACGGCGCACCCCAGAGGCTGGTTCATGTCCGACAGCAGGGCGACCACGCGGCGGTTTGCCCGCCGACCTATGTCCACCATGAGGCGCGCCAGGCGCGATGCCTCAGCCAAGGTCGGCATGAAGGCTCCCACGCCGACCTTGACGTCGAGCACGATCGCCTGTGCCCCGGCGGCGATCTTCTTGCTCATGACCGACGAGGCGATCAACGGGATGGATGGGACGGTCCCGGTCACGTCCCGCAGCGCGTACAGCTTCCCGTCGGCCGGGGCTAGCTCGGCCGTCTGCCCGCTCAGCACCAGTCCCACGCTCCGCAGTTGGTCCAGGAACTGCTGCGTCGTCAGTTCCACGCGAAAGCCGGGGATCGACTCCATCTTGTCGAGCGTGCCGCCCGAGAAGCCCAGCCCGCGTCCGGACATCTTGCCCACCGGCACCCCACATGCCGCCACGATCGGTTCGACTACGAGCGTCGTCTTGTCCCCCACCCCGCCGGTGGAATGCTTGTCGACGGCGATCGGCACCACGCGGGTTAGGTCGAGCCGGTCGCCAGAATCCGCCAGGGCGAGGGTCAACGCGTACGTCTCGGCCGGCGTCATGCCTCGCAGCACGACTGCCATGGCCCAGGCGGCGGCCTGGTAGTCGGGGATTTCCCCGCTGGTGAAACCCCGGATGAAGAAGGCGATCTCGTCCGAGGTGAGCTCGAGCCCGTCCCGCTTCTTGACGATCAGGTCCACCGCACGCATCCTGCCCTCCGACTCGATTATACCCATCGCGCCCGCCTGCTATAATCCACGCCCTCCGGAGGATTGGGCCATGAAGCAGGCGGACTGCATTCTCTGCAATGCCTTCGTCCTGACGATGGACGACGCGTATCACGCCTATCCCCGGGGTGCCGTCGCCCTCAGCGGGCCCACCATCGCAGCGGTGGGCGAGGAGGCGGAGCTTCGGCGCGAGTGGCAGGCGGCCGAGGTGGTCGATTGCGGCGGGCGTGTGTTGATGCCCGGCCTGGTGAACGCCCACACGCACGTGCCGATGACGCTGCTGCGCGGCCTGACCGATGACCGGCGGCTCGATGTGTGGCTGCTGGGCTACATGATGCCTGTCGAGCGCGAGTTCGTTTCGCCGGACTTCTGCCGTCTGGGGACACTCCTGGCCTGCGCCGAGATGATCCGCGGCGGCGTCACCTGCTTCGCCGACATGTACTACTTCGAGGACGCGGTAGCCGCGGCCACCGCGGAGGCGGGCATGCGCGCTGTTTGCTCGCAAACGGTGCTCAAGCTGCCGGCACCCGATGCCGCATCCTACGAGGACTCACTCGCCGAAGCGCGCGATTTCATCTCGCGGTGGAAGGATCACACGCTGATCACTCCGTCCGTCGCCCCGCACGCGCCCTACACCTGCACCCCGGAGATCCTCCAGGCGTGCGCCGCCCTGGCGGTGGAGTTCGATGTGCCGCTCCACACGCACTTGGCCGAGACCGCCCAGGAAGTCGACGAGTGGCGGACCGAGCACGGCATGCCCGTCATTCCCTGGGTCAAGAAGCAGGGGCTGTTCGAGGCCAAGGTGCTCGCGGCACACTGCGTTCACGTCGACGAAGGAGAAATCAACACGCTGAAGCACTTCAGCGCCGGCGTGGCCCATTGCCCGTCCAGCAATTTGAAGCTCGCCTCCGGGTTCGCTCCGGTGGTCAGCATGCTCGAGGCGGGATTGAACGTCGGCGTCGGGACCGACGGCCCGGCATCGAACAACGACCTGGACATGTTCGAGGAGCTGCGCCTGACCACGTTCATCGCCAAGGCCATCAGCCGTGACCCAACGGCCTTGCCCGCGCGCGACACGCTCGCCCTGGGGACCCGCCTGGGCGCACGCGCCCTACACATCGGCGACCGAATCGGCAGCGTGGAGCCCGGGAAGCGTGCCGACTTGATCCTGCTCGACCTGGAGGGCGTGCATAGCTGGCCGCCTTTCGAGCGCGATGCCGACTCCATCTACTCCCGCGTGATCTACTCCGCCAAATCCACAGACGTCACGGACGTGATGGTCGATGGTCGCTGGCTCATGCGGAACTCCGAGTTGCAGACGATCCAACTAGGGCCGCTGCTCGAGGCGGCCGGGGAATACGCACGGAGCATCGATCGGTTCCTGCTCGCGCGTGAAGGCTCTGTCCTGTCGAAACTGATCGCCATCGGCGGTGCCGAGCAGGAGGAGAGCTACGAAGTCCAACTCAAGGTGCACATCGACGATGCCTCGGCGGTGCTGCGCGCCCTTGAGTCTGGCAGCGTGCAGGTGACGCGCAAGGCGCACTACCACGAGTACGACACGTACTTCTCGTTCGGCGGATCGGAACCCGAGCGCCTGCGCCATCGGGAGGACGAGTTCATCGACCCATCCGGGAACGTGTTCAACGTCCGCTACCGACTGACCCTCACGGGGCCGGCCAAAGAGGGCGAATACCCGAACTCGGTGCTGCTCTCTCGCTCGCGGTTCATCGCCCCCGCCAAGCACAGCCTGCGCTTCTACCGCGAGTACTTCAAGCCCACGGCCGAGTCTGAGGTCACCAAGGACCGGCTGCGCTGGCTGATCTCATACCAGGGCGAGGAGTTCTACGTCAACATCGACCGGGTCACCCAGCCGGTCCTGCCAGGGTTCTACATCGAGATCAAGGCCCGGACGTGGTCGCGCCGCGATGCCGAGGCGAAGGCGGCCTTGATCACCGAGCTCCTGGCCACCCTCGGTCTCCAAGGCGCGGCCCCTGTCACCCAGGAGTATGCTGAGCTCACAGCCCCGGGGCAGGAGTAGTCGGCGCGGTCCCACGGGCACAGTGCCCTTCTTCCGGAGGCGAACATGCGGAACCGCTTGCCGCACCTGGTGGCGATCGCACTCCTCATGGCCGGATGCCGCCCCGCCACGGCAACCCCGGCCTCCACGCCCGCACCCCCGATGGACGCTGGCGCTCCAACGCTGTTCGATACGCCGTGGTCAGACCGGAGCATCTTCGCCGCGGGCCTCGACGATTCCCAGCAATCCGTTCTCGCCGGCCTTCCCGGCGCGAGCGTCTATCACCTTGACCTGACGATTGCCTCCGATCTCCAGACCGTTGACGGAGCGGAGGAGATCCTCTATACGAATACC
>JAPLGR010000606.1 GCA_026390045.1 Chloroflexota bacterium
CCCCGACGGCCTTCATCAGCCCGATCTCGCGCGTCCGCTCCAGGATCGCCATGGCCATCGTGTTGGCGATGCCAATGGCCGCCACCAGCAGCGCGATGGCCCCCAGCCCGCCAAAGACGACCTGCAGCACGAGGAAGAAGCTGCTGATTCCCTGGACGTACGACATCGGCGTGTAGGCCTGGTAGCCCATGGCAGTGATTGTGTCGGACAACTCGACGACCTGCGACACGCCTTCAGCCTTGACCACGGCCTGGCTGTAGCCGTCGCGGTTCCGGTCGATGCGCCGTCCCATCGCCCACTGGTTGTATGAAGTCACGTCGTCCAGCAGCATGTAGATCGACCAGTCCGGTTCGTCGCGCGTCTCGGCCAGCACGCCCACCACGCGCACTTGCAACGACTTGCGGACCTCTTCGCCCTCGCTCGTGTACTTGATAAGCGTCATCTTGATCGTCTTCCCGAGCAGATCCGGCGGCTCGAAGGTCTGGCCAGGGCGCATCCGGGCGGGGTAGAAATTCTGGGAGACCATGGCGCCGACGACGATCGTCCCCTTCGCCAGCTCCAGCTCGCCGCCCTGCAACGGGATATCCAGTGCCTCAAGGTAGCCCGGAGGCACGCCGATGATGCCCATGCGTCCCTCGAGCTGGCCAATCGTGAACACGCTCTCGAGGTTCAGGTAGTCGCGCGGGAAGACTGCCTGGACACCGTCCAGTGCCGCCAGGTCCTCGAGCGTCTGCGGCGTGATGAGCGAGGTCTGCGTGGGCTCGAGGGACTTGAAGGTTACGGAGTACCCTGCACCGCCTCCCCCTCCGCTGAACTCGCCACCGTATTGAGGGTAGACCTGGATCAGCGTCAGGTCGCTGATCCCGCCGAGTTGCTCGGTGGCGTTGCGCTGCAGACCGATGCCGAGCGAAACCAGCACGACGACCGCCGCCGTGCCAATCACAACGCCGATGGCCGTCAGCGCCACCCGCGTCTTGCGCCGGCTCAGGTTGTCCGCGATCAGCCGCACCAGATCAAGCAGCCGCATGCTATCCCTTGGGCGCCTGAATGATCCCGGACGGGGACACGTCGGGAACGGGCGTCGGGATCTCCGGGACTTCTGTCCCGCTGTCGAGGCCGAACAGGCCCTTGAAGAAGCGGACTACCTTCTGCCAGAAGGTCTCCGGCTCGAGCATCGTCGGCTCGATCGGGATGTCTGCACCGCCTCCGCCGCCTCCGATTGCCATTCCCTCTTCGGGTTCCATGACCTCGATCGGCAGCGTCTGCGTGATGCGCTGTTTCTGGCCAAAGTCATCCAGGTAGTCCACGGTTACTGTGATCTCCGCCGGGCCGGCCGCCACCGGGATGTACACGGCATCGAGCGTGAAGTATCCGCCGGCATCGAGCAGCCCGATCGGCAGAACGTTGTTGGTCAGCTCGCCGGCCTCCGCGCTGGCCTGCATCCGGCCAAGCACCACGCTCTTGCGATCCAGGTTCACCACCTGCAGCGGGAGCACGCCTGGCTGCCCGACGAAGAACAGGTCGGCCGGCTGATAGAACGACACCTCGATGACCGGCGGGGAGTAGATCAGCAGCGTGACCACCTGGTCGTCGGTGTAGGAAGCACCCGCATCGTCCTTGTAGACGAAGGAGACCTTCAGAGGGTACGCGCCGGGATTGGCGGTCGTGTTGACGATCAGATGATGCTGGACATCGCGCTCCCCACCCACCGCGAAATCGCCCAGGTACTGGACGTTCGACGAGCCGAGCGGGGCGAATGTCTCGAAGCTGCCGCTGCCGCCGGAGACTCCACCGGGTTCCTGCGTGCCGTCGCCCGATGCGCCTGCCGTACCGCCTCCGACTATCAGGCTTGCTCCACGCGCCGCAGCGCCGCCCACATTCACCGCCGTCAACGTGAGCACGAACTGCCGCCCCGGACGCAGCGGCTCAACATCGGTCGAGTAGTCGGTGATCACCAGTTGCGGTCTCACGCGCGGCGTGGCGGTCGGGACCGGGCCGCTGTAGGAGGATGATTTCGCCGCACCTACCGGCATGGCCAGCGTGAACGACTCGCTGTACGCCTCGTCGGCCGGATCGGTGTAGCTCACCAGCATCTGCACGGTGCCGATCGAACCTGCCACCAGCGTCGACGATGCGACCAGCGGCTGGGAGAAACCGGTGTCGGCTCCCTCAGCGATGCTCCCCGCAGCGATCACGCCCCCGGTGCCGGCCGGGATGAAGTCGCCGCCGCTGATGCTGATGACAACGTTGCGCGCCTTGACGTCGCCGACGTTCCCCAATCGGAACTGCAGCGTG
>JAPLGR010000333.1 GCA_026390045.1 Chloroflexota bacterium
ACCAGGCGCCAGCAATGGCCGAAGTCCATTTGTGACATCAGTCACAAGTTATCTGGGGTGCGTCTCATGCCGTTCCAGGCTCCTTCCTGGGGCTCGTTCTCCCCTCCCGCTACTACCTCCCCGATGAGTTCGACACCGGATTCCCGCACAAATCGGCGAGATTGCGGCTTCGCCGGGATCGCAGTGCCCAAGACGGACTTGGATCCGATTCGCACTGCCGCGACTTGCACTTTGCGCGCATCAGTGCTATACCCTCGCACGTAAGGCAGGCTGTTGTACAATCCGACATTATCGCCCACGGATGGCACATTCACGAGCGAAGATCAAAGGAGGATCCCGATGGCAGTCAAGAAGGTCAAGAGAGCCGTTAAGAAGGCGAAGAAGCCCATCAAGAAGGCTGTGAAGAAGGTTGTGAAGAAGGCCCCGGCCAAGAAGGTCGTCAAGAAGGCTGTGAAGAAGGTCGCCAAGAAGGCCCCGGCCAAGAAGGTTGTGACGAAGGTCGTCAAGAAGGCCGCCCCTGTTGCGAAGGCCGCCACGGCCGCCGCCAAGCCCCTGGTCCCCGCTCCAGTCATCACCCAGCCGCGGATCAAGGCCTGGCACGTCGTCGCCGCCGGCGACACGCCCAGCACGATCACGCAGAAGTACTATGGGTCGACCGAGCCGGCCAAGTGGACGGCGATCTACGAGATCAACAAGACCGCCATTGGCCCGGACCCGAACCAGCTCCGCCCCGGGATGGTCCTGCGCATCCCCGAGGCCTGAGCCAGCTGACTTCGCGGACCGCTGATGTCGCCGCCTCACCGGCGGCAGGTTGCAGCACCCGCATCCAACGCGCGCCGCGCATCCTCGGGTCCCGCAATACCACCCGCGGCCACAACCGGCAGCCTCGCCTCAGTGAGTCTCACGATCGCCCGCACGCAGGCCAGCGACCGCTCGCGCAGCGGCCTGCCGCTCAGCCCACCAGTCTCTGTCTGAGAGGGCGACAGGAGTCCGTCACGCGCTAGGGTGGTGTTCGTGGCGATGATGCCGTCCACCCCTGCGTCCACGATCGCGCCCACGGCATCTTCCAGCTCCGCCTCCGTGAGGTCGGGGGCAACCTTCACCAGGAGCGGCACAGGCGGACTCTGGCTGAGATGTGGGCGTTCAGCCACCAGCGCTTGCAGCAGGCGCTCAAGATGGTCACGCGCCTGCAGCCGTCTCAGCCCGAGCGTGTTTGGCGAAGAGACGTTCACGGCAATGTAGTCGGCCAGGCCATCGAAGGTGCGCAGCAGTTCCAGGTAGTCATCGGCCGCATCTTCGAGCGGCGTGTCCTTGCCTTTTCCGATGTTCACGCCGATCCGCACGCCCGGCGGCCGACGCCTCATCAGCCGCCGATGCATGGCCTCGGCGCCTTGATTGGGGAAGCCCATCCGGTTGACCAGGGCCTCATCGTCCGGCAAGCGGAAGATGCGCGGTTTCGGGTTGCCCGCCTGCGGGAACCGCGTGACCGTCCCAACTTCAAGATGCCCGAAGCCAAGGCAGGCCAGCCCCCACAGCGCGCGTGCATCCTTATCGTATCCAGCCGCTAGACCTATCGGATTCTCGAAGCCCAAGCCAAAGGCCCGGGTGCGGAGACGCGGGTCCGGCCAGCAGAACATGCGCCGCAGCATCCACCGCACCGGCCCCACCCGGCCGGAACACCGCAGCGCCGTCAGCGTCCAACCGTGGATCGATTCTGGATCGGCGCGGAACAGTAGAGGGCGAATGCGCTGATACACGAGTTCACCCTTTCCTGGCTGCAGCCGACACCGCCAGCCTGCGCGTGCAACACCAACACCGACTCATGTTCGTCTTCGGAGTCCAATGCAAACGACAGCGCTGTCAATGTGCGGTAATCGCGATGGGAAGGCAGTCACACATGTCCTTTGTATCGCGATCACTGCTCAACCAGCGTGCGCGCTGCGCGCAACTTCTCAAGATCGACGCGCTGGGTCGCCTCCCAGTGGTCGAGCAGCTCGGTCATCGAGAAGACGGCGTGCAATCGGACGCCTGCAGCCGCCAAGGCTTGCCGCGCCCCTCCCTGCCGGTCGATCAGCACAACCACATCATGGATGATCAGGCCGGCAGCCTGCAACCGCTCCATCGCCTCGAACTTGCTGCCGCCCGTCGTCGCCAGATCATCGAGCAGGACAACGACCTCCTTTTCGCAGAATGCACCTTCGATCGCAGCGCGCGTCCCGTACTCTTTGACTTCGCGTCGCGGGTAGATCATTGGCTGTCCGGTCTGCAGCGCGACCGCGGTGCCAATGGGCAGCGCGGCATAGGGCAAGGCCGCCAGGCGATCGTAAGTGAGCCCGGAGAGAAGTTGGGCGTACGCCCGGGCCACCTCAGCCAGCAGCCGCGGGTGGGACGCCAACAGGCGCAGGTCGAAGTAGATCGGCGATTGCGCGCCGGACTTCAGCGTGAAGGAACCGAAGCGAACACAGCCAGCCTCAAGCAGGGAGTCAGCCAGTGCCGCCCGATCCGCCGGAAGCCCTCCGGCAACCGGCTCGCGGGCGCCAGATGACCCAATCGCCGCGATGATGGCATCGCGCAGCTCCGCTGCTGCCCTCCCCGGATCCTCCGCCCGGGCGATGGTCCGCGAGACGTTGATCAGCATGCCCC